>JACQEV010000355.1 GCA_016200385.1 Candidatus Methylomirabilota bacterium | reverse complement strand
CGGCCCAGCCGGTTGATCTTTGTCACCGAGGACGGAACGATTGCAGGCTGGAATTCCCAGATCAGCCGCTCGCAGGCGGTGCTCGCCGTGGACAACTCCGCGGCCGAGGCAATTTACAAAGGCGTCGCTCTCGCACGCACTCGGGCCGGGGCATTCTTGTACGCGGCCAATTTTCACGCCGGCGTTGTGGAGATGTACGATCGCACATTTCATCTGGTGAAAACCTTTACCGACACCGATCTCCATCCAGGCCGATGTGGACATCGGTTGCCGACAGATCCGCGGGCTGTTCCAGGCCGTAGGTATACCGCCTGGTTTTTGCTGCGCCCGAAAAAAGATCGGCGGCGGGATCGTCGTTGTTGATCACCGCCGCCTTCTCCGTTGCTTTTGTCGCCTCAGCACCCAGGCCTTCAAACAGCGAGAGCTTTGTGCTCCGATATGCCTCCATGCTGCCGTGAAAGTCGAAATGGTCATGAGTCAGGTTGGTGAATACGGCCACGTCAAACTCGCAACCATCGACGCGATGGAGGGCCAAGGCATGCGACGAGACCTCCATGACAACGCTGTCCACGCCAAGGCTCACCATCCGTTCTAGGAGAACCTGCAGATCAGAGGCCTCCGGTGTGGTGCGAGCGGCATCTATCTCGATCGCGCCGCAGCGGTACGCGATGGTGCCGATCAGCCCCACCTGATGCCCTGCACGCCGCAGCACCGACTCGATCAGGTAGGTGGTAGTGGTCTTGCCGTTGGTCCCGGTCACGCCGACCAAGGTGAGCTTACGGGAGGGATGATCGTGGAATCGACAAGCGGCCACGGCGAGCCCTTTCCGGGCATCGCCCACCTTCACCACCGTCCCTCCTTGCAGCGCAGATTCCGCCAGCTCGTTTCGCTCTACAAGGGCCGCCACGGCTCCCGCCGCCCAGGCCTCCGGGAGGAAATCGTGACCATCCAGCGCGAATCCCTTGATGCAGACAAAGAGGTCTCCGGGCTTGACCTGTCTGGAATCATAGCGGATCCCGCATACCTCCACATCGAGCGAACCGTGAAGGAACTGGTACTCAGTCCCCTCAATTAAGGCGAAGAGCCGCACCGCGAATCCCCTCCGCCACCCGAAGCTGCCCCCTGGCGGCCGGGGAAATCCTGAGATGCTTCAGGGACTCTCGAGCGATCTCCCGGAACGTCGGCGCCGCAATCGATCCACCCCACCGGAGCGACCTTGGCTCGTCGATGACCACGACGATTGCCAGCCGGGGCTGCTCGGCCGGAACAAATCCGACAAACGACGCCACCACCCTATCCTGGGAGTAGCGGCGGGTGGCTTGATCCAGCTTCTGGGAGGTCCCGGTCTTCCCCGCCACCTCGAACCCTTCCACCGCGGCAGCCTTTCCTGTCCCCTCGGTGACCACCCCTTCAAGGATGGTGGTGAGAGTTCTGGCCGTTCCGTCCGAGATCACTCGACGAAGCTGCACTGGGGCGGTTTCGCGGGCAAGCTTGCCTTCCGCTGCCGTGATCGTCCGTACGACGTGGGGACGGACCAGGACGCCGCCGTTCGCCACCGCGCTCATTGCCACCAGCATCTGCAGCGGCGTCACGGAGACCTCCTGCCCGATCGAGATGGAAGCCAGGGAGAGGGCCGACCAGTCCTTCGGGCGCCGGATCATGCCCGGGGTTTCTCCGGGCAGATCGACCCCAGTCAGATTCCCAAACCCGAATCCGCTTATGTAGTCGTAATAGAGGCTCTTTCCCAGGCGCATGCCGACCTTAATGGCGCCCACGTTGCTTGAGTGCGCCAACACCTCCGAGAACGTGATGGTCCCGAATCGCTCGTGATCGCGGATTGTGATCCCGGCGACCTCAATCGTGCCGCCCTCGCCGTTAAACCGATCCTCCGGTCTCACGAGCCTCTCCTCCAATGCGCCGGCCCCGACAATGACCTTGAAGGCTGACCCCGGCTCGTAGTAATCGACCACCGCCCGGTTCCGCCGGGCGAACGCAGAGGCCTCTGCATACGCATTGGGATTGAAGGTGGGGTAGTTGGCAAGCGCCAGAATCTCGCCGGTCACCGGATCCATGACGATGGCGCTGCCGCTCAAGGCCCCGGACCGCCAGACCGCCGCCTCAAGCTCCCGCTCGGTGACGTATTGGATCACCTCGTCAACCGTCAGGTACATATCTGAGCCTTGCGTCTCACCCGCTTCCTCCCGGAAGATCGGGCGGCCCAGGGCGTCCTGTTGTCGTACGACCCACTTGGGCTTCCCAGCCAAGTAAGGGTCGTACTGTAGCTCCAGCCCCTCGAGCCCTCGATCGTCCGTCCCTACGAATCCCAGCAGGTGTGCCCCCTGCTCTTGCTTTGGGTAAAAGCGCTTGCCCTCTGGAACGGATGCGATCCCCTTCAACCCCAACTGCGCGACCGCCTCCGCCTCATCCGAAGAGACTGACCGCTTCATCCAGACAAATTGCTTATCCGCTTTCAGTTTTTCAAGGATTTTCTGGGCAGGCAGATTCAGTACGGAAGACAGGGCAGATGCGGCTTGCGACTTGTCTTCCACCTGAAGAGGTTGAGCGAAGATCGAGGAGACCCGAAGGCTGACCGCCAGCTCGCGCCCATTGCGGTCGTAAATGGTTCCTCGCCGCGAAATCAGCGGAACCAGCCGCCGGTACTGCCGATTGGCCGCCTCAACCAGCTTCGGGTGCTGATGAACCTGGAGGGAAAAGAGGCGGCCGGAGATGATGACGAGGGCCGCAGCAAGCGAGAGGAACAACAAGATAATCCGGCGTCGATGCCGGCCACTGCCGGTTGACGAGGATTTCGCCTCCCCCCTTGCGGATGACCTGCCGCGAGAACCACGCTGGATCGGCATCAGAAGCCTCTCGAAAGCTACTCAACCACGATCACTTGACCAGGCTTCGGGCTCGTGAATCCAAGCTGATGGCGGGCGATTTCCTCCACTCGACGGAGTGACTTGAGCCGGGAGACCTCGAAGCGCAGCTCCTTCTCCTGCCGAATGAGAGCGATGCGCTCACCCTGAATGTGTTCGATCTGGTAGCCGAGGCGCACCACCTGGATTTGCTGCCACACATAAAAGAGGACCCCGACGAGGACAAGGCCGCCCAGGAGAATCGATGGAAGAAGATCGAACCTTCGGATCTGGTCAACTCGTGGTTTCAAGAAAGCGCTCGGCTGGGCTCGCGCAATCCCCGTCAACGTGGTGGTGCTCTGCCCCCTCACGACATCGCCTCCTCTAGCAGAGTCGCCTCAACCGTTTGGCCCTAAGTTGGCGGCTGCTGTGCCGAGTCAAGAAACGAGCATAGCAAGGCGCGGCCTTCGGGGCCGACCGAGGCGTACATCGTCAGGTACGTCGCAGGGAGTGCCCCGGGGGCCAGCAACGCCGCTAGGCGAAGTTAATTGGATCGGCACTAGAGTCGCTCCGCGGCCCTTAGCTTCGCACTCCGAGCGCGGGGATTGGCCTCGATCTCACTCGCCGTGGGGACGATCGGCCGTTTTGTCAGCAGACGCACACGAGGCGGCTCCGAACGTGCCCAACCCCGAAGGGTTTCTTTCGCGATCCGATCCTCCAGGGAATGAAAACTGATGATGCAGATCCGGCCTCCCGGAACGAGCAGGCCGATGGCGTCCTGGAGTCCCCGAGCGAGCGACCCCAACTCGTCGTTCACCGCGATGCGTAAGGCTTGAAACGTCCGTGTCGCCACATGGATTCGCCTCGGCCAGGCAGGCCTTGGGATCGCTTCCGCCACGAGCCGCGCGAGCTGGGCGGTGGAAGTGAAGGGCCGTCGACGTCGCTCAGCGGCGATCCGGGAGGCAATGCGCCTCGCCCAGCGCTCCTCGCCGTAGCGCCAGAGGATATCGGCGATCTCACCCTCTGGAAGCCTGGCGAGCAGCTCTGCAGCCGTCTTCTTCCCTCCCTGACGGTCCATCCGCATGTCGAGTGGCCCATCCCGAGTGAAGCTGAATCCCCTGGAGGCATCGTCCAGTTGAAAAGACGAAAGACCCAAGTCAAACAGGATCCCGTCGAAAGGACCCCATCCGTTCTCGACAGCAATGGAGCCCACCATCCCGAACTCACCCTGAAGCAATTCGACCCGGTCGCCGAACTGCCCAAGCCGATGGCGGGCTAAAACGAGCGCTTCGGCATCCCGGTCAATCCCGCAGAGGTGACCCGACGGTCCGCTTCCGATCAGGAGGGCTTCCGCGTGCCCCCCCATCCCGACGGTCGCATCGAGGTAGCGGCCACCCGACCGCGACCGCAGGATGGCCATCGCCTCCTGCAGCAGGACCGGGAGATGACGGCCCTCAATGGCTACAGGCCCCCGAGACTTCCAGCCCGAAACGAACCGAAGGACCGCAATGCCGAGTCCTCGTCGGGAAAGATCGGGAGTGGCGATGGCAGTCTCGCTGCCCCAAGTGCATGACTGAGGGTCGGCGAGGTCCGAACCAAGCAGATGGACCCGCCCATCCCAGCAAGTCGACGCACCCGCTCGCGCAGCATGCCGGAGACCAGATACGGGACACGGCATCCGCCCCTGCAGTCCAGAATCAGCCGTGAATACCCTTCCTGCACGAGCGCAGCGATCGAGTTTTTG
>JACQEV010000001.1 GCA_016200385.1 Candidatus Methylomirabilota bacterium | reverse complement strand
GCGACGACCCGTTTCGCCTCCTCAACGAAACCGCCAAGATCCCTCCCCCTGACGTTCAACAACACCGTGGCCTGGAGGAGCCCGTTCTCGCTGGAGATCATCGCGGGGCCCATGGCGATCCGAGGCTCCAGAAGCTGGGCCAGCGGAATCTGGGCGCCGCCGGGGGCCATCACGAGGATCCGCTTCATGGCGTCGATGTTGTCCCGTAGCTCTCTGGCGTAGCGGACCCGAATGGGAAAACGTTGCCGCCCTTCGATCGTGGTGGTGATGTTCTCCCCGCCGATCGCCGTTTCAACGATATCCTGGACATCGCCGATGCTGATCCCGTAGCGCGCTGCCTCGGCCCGCTTGATGGGCAGTTCCAGATACGGGGCGCCGAGGATCTTCTCGGCATACAGATCGGCCGCCCCCGGAACCGCGCGGAGCACCGTCTCGATCTCTTTGGCCTTCTGCTCCAGCAGCCGGAGGTCGCTCCCGAAGATCTTCACGCCGACCGGCGTTCGAATCCCGGTGGAGAGCATGTCGATCCGGTTGATGATTGGTTGCGTCCAGATGTTGCTCACCCCTGGAATCCGCAGAGCCGTGTCCATCTCGTTGATTAAGTCCTCCTTGGCCATCCCTTTTCGCCACGCGCGCTTGGGCTTGAGGGTGACGATGGTCTCAATCATGTTGACCGGGGCGGGGTCAGTGGCGGTCTCGGCCCGTCCGACTTTGCCGGCGACCATCGCGACTTCGGGGAATCGCTTCAACATCGTATCGGTTTTCCTCAAGATTTCCTGGGCCTGGGTCAATGAAATGTTGGGGGCCATGATGGGCATGTACATGATGCTCCCTTCATCGAGCGGCGGCATGAACTCGGAGCCCAGGAGGGGAACCATTGCGAAGCCAGCCAGGGTCACGGTGGTCGCCAGCCCCACCGTTGCCTTCCGGTGGCGGAGCGCCCAGCGCAGCGCCGGCTCGTAGATGCGGATCATGAGGCGCATGAGGCGGTTCTCCTCCTCGGGGCGCAGCCGGCCACGGAGGAAGAAAGAGCAGAGGACCGGAACCAGGGTAATCGACAGGAGGCTTGCGCCGACCATGGCGAAGGTCTTGGTGAAGGCGAGTGGGTGGAAGAGTTTTCCTTCTCGGCCCGTCAGGGCGAAGACGGGAACGAAGGCGAGCGTGATGATCACCATAGAAAAGAAGATCGGCCGACCGACCATCTTCGCCGCGTCAAGGATTGTTTGCAGGATAGCCTCGCGCTCGCGTACCTCCCCGTGTCGCTCGCTAAGCCTGCGGAAGATATTCTCGGTCACCACAATGCCGGCATCCACCAGGACGCCAATGGCGATGGCGATGCCCCCCAGCGACATGATGTTCAAGGAGATCCCCAGGTAGTACATGAACAGAAACGAGATGAGGATCGCCAGGGGCAGGGGAGCGGTGACCACGAAGATGCTTCCAGGATGGAGCAGAAAGACGATATTGACAAGGGTGACCAGGATAGCCTCCTCGATCAAGGCCCGACGGAGCGTTCGCTCGGCGTCCCGGATCAGACCGGTCCGGTCGTAGAATGGTATGATCCGCACCCCCTTTGGGAGCCCGGGGCCGATCTCCTCGATCTTCAGCTTCACTCGTTCGATGACGTCGAGGGTGCTTTCTCCCTGTCGAACAATGACGACCCCGCCCACCGCTTCCTGGCCATCCTTGTCCAGGACGCCGCGACGGAAGTCGGGGCCGAGTTGGACGCTGGCGACGTTCTTGATAAAGATCGGGATGCCTGCGGCAGAGGCGAGCACGATATTCTCGATGTCGCTCACCGATTCGATGAGGCCGAGCCCGCGGACGGCGATCTCGCCGCCGTTCTGTTCGATGACCTTGCCGCCCACGTTGTTGTTGCTGCGCATGACGGCGTCGTAGACCTGGCGAACGCTGACGTTGTAGGCGGCCAGCTTGTGAGGGTTCACATCGATCTGGTATTGCCTCACGAATCCTCCGACACTGGCCACCTCGGCCACGCCGGGCACTGAGTTGAGCTGATAGCGCACAAACCAGTCTTGGATGGAGCGAAGTCGCCCGAGGTCATACCCGTCGCCCTCGACGGTGTACCAGAAGACTTGGCCAACACCAGTGGCGTCTGGGCCGAGCGTCGGGGTGACCCCCTTGGGGAGGAAGCTGGATGCCAGGCTCAACCGTTCCAGGGTCCGTGTCCGGGCAAAGTAGAGGTCGATCCGATCATGGAAGATGATGTTGATCATGGAAAAGCCGAAGGCCGAGGAGGAACGGATCGTCCTGACCCCGGCCAGGCCTTGCAGGTTGACCGTCAGCGGGTAAGTGATCTGGTCCTCCACCTCCTGGGGGCTTCGGCCAGGCCAGTCTGTGAAGACGATGACCTGGTTCTCGCTGAGGTCGGGGATAGCGTCGATCGGGGTCCGTCGCAGGGCCCAAATTCCCCAGCCTGCAACCAGGGCCGCGAGGATGACGACCACGAATCGGTTCTTGAGAGAGTATTCGATCAGCTTGGTGATCATCGCCGGACCTTCATCATCACTATTTGGCGTTGAGGTTGATGGTGGCCGAGGTGGAGGGCTGCCCTGGCCTCGTCGCTACGACCACAATCTTCCACGGGCCGGCCATGACCAGTTGCACGAGGGCTTCGTATTCCCCTTCGCCCACCCTGGTCGCCTCCGCCTCCAGGCTCATGCCGCCCGGCATCCCCGGCATCGAGGGCATCGAATTGGTCAGGAGCACCTTGGCATCGTTGACCGGCTTCCCTTCGGCGTCGGTGATGGTAATCGTGAACTTGTTCTTCCCGACGACCGGCGATTTCGGCTTGCTCGTCAGCGTGATCTTGAGTTTGGAGGGCTTCTCACCCCTCGCCTCACTCTTCTCGGCGGCCACCATCTTTTGTGACTCTCCCAGGCTGGGCATGCCCATGCTGGGTCCGCTGAGCTGGGCCTGGGAGTCTATGAGGAAGTTGCCCGCCGTGACGACCCGATCCCCTTCCACGAGTCCTTTAATGACAGGGTAGTATCCACGCGCTTCCGGACCGAGAGTCACCTGTCGCCCTTGGTATAGCCCGTTGCCCCGGTCCAGGTAGACAAGCTGCCGGACGCCGGTGTCGAGGACCGCCGATTTCGGAACGGCAAGGGCCTGCCCTGCCGGAGAGGCCTGAAACTTCGCAGTCACGAACATCTGAGGCTTGAGCGTGCCGTCGGGGTTTGGGATTTCGACCCTGACCTTGACGGTTCGAGTCTGAGGGTTCAGCATGGGGTCGATAAATGACACTCGTCCCCTGAATGTGGCACCGGAATAGCTTGGTGAGGCGATTTCCACCGGTTGTCCCGGCTTGATCCAGGGCAATTCATATTCGTAGACCTCGCCCTGCATCCAGACCGTAGAGAGATCGG
Source organism: Candidatus Methylomirabilota bacterium (assembly GCA_016200385.1). GTDB lineage: Bacteria > Methylomirabilota > Methylomirabilia > Methylomirabilales > Methylomirabilaceae > Methylomirabilis. The sequence goes on along the minus strand of JACQEV010000001.1, from coordinate 5,783 downwards.
CAACCTTGTAGAGAGCTTCACCTTCAGCGACATACTTCCCCTCGAACGTCATCTTCTCGATCACGGTGCCGCCGATCGGCGAGTAGATGGGCATTTGGAAGTGATTGCGCTTCTCGGCTTGAATCTGGGCGAGCTGGTCCTCTGTCACGCCCCAGAGAACGAGCCGGTTTCGCGCCGCTTCCACGAGCGACGCTGCGCTGTCCACGACCTCCTTGATCCCGCTGCCCTTGACACGTTCAAATGTCTCCATCGCAAGAAGATACTCCTGCTGGGTGGCGGCGAGGTCGGGGCTGTAGATCAGGGCCAGCGGTTGGCCTTTCTCTACCCTCATCCCGGTGAAATTCACGTACAGCTTGTCAAGCCGGCCGGCGATCCTCGAGGAGACGTAGGCGATCTTTCGCTCGTCGTAGTCGATCTTGCCGACCGCATCGATCTCCTTCGTCAGGGTTCGGTGCGTGACAGTGGTTGCCTCGACCCCGATCATCTGCTGATCCTCCCGACTCAGGCGAACCGAGAGGTGACCATCCTGGTTGGCTAACTGCGGGGATGGCTGGGACATCGCCTGGGACATAGCCGCGGCTGTCCGGAGGGCAACAGGTTTGAGCTGCCCCTCTCCTGTCAGCCCTCGTCGTTCGCGAAGGAAAAACAGGCCGCCCGCCAGCGTGAGAAGCAAGAGGGCGGCGCCGGCCCAGAGTCTCGTCTTCTGTGCAGAGGGGAGTTCTTGCTTCTTTGCAGAACAGACGAAACGGTCATTGTGGTGATCTCGATCTGTCATGGCCTATCCTCCACATACACACTCACCGACTGATTTGGCATCATTGAGGCGGCAGATCCCTTCCGATTGCTCGCTCCATCTCGGCGGACCGTTGCTCGAGATTAACCGCAGCTCTGTAGTAGCCCAGCTTGGTATCCCTCAATGAGCGCTGGGCCTCCAGCAAGCTGAGGAAATCGATCTTGCCGGTTTCATAGGCGGCAGTGGCGGCCTTAAACGATTGCTCGCTCTGCGGGATAAGTCCTCCCGAATAGAGGGCCACCGTTCTCTGAGCGGCCTCCAGTTTCGCCAGGGCGTCCTTCACCTCGAAGAGCGTCATGTTCCTGATGGCCTGATAGGTCGCCTCCTGCTTGGCGATCTTCGCTCCAGCCTCCTCAACTTCTTTATCGTGCTTCACCTTCGTCCAAAAGAATGGGATGGTCAGCGTGACCATCGCCGAGTAGGTGTGCTCAAACTTTCCTTGCGGCACAAACCAGTAGCCGAGACCAAGGGTGAAATCGGGCGTCCGTTGATTGCGCACGGCGAGGTCGCGAGAACCCTCTGCCTGCGCAATCCCCGCTCCCGCCTCCTGGAGTTCGGCCCGCGACTGGAGAGCCAATTGCGAGAGCATCTCGCGCTCGAAGTCTCTTTGGGGCGGGACGAAATCCGGGGGTGATGGCCACGCGGCTGCTATCGAACGGTTCAACAGCATGTTGAGTCTCGCCTCGGCAGTCGCTCGCTCCTGCCGGGCTACAATGAGCTTGTTCAGCAATTCGCTCTGTTCGACCTGGGCCTTCAGCACATCTGGCTGCGGCGCCTTTCCAACCGCATATCTGATTTCCGCTGTCCGCAGTATCTGCTTCATGATCTCCAGTTGGTCGGTCAAGATCTGAAGGCTACGGTCCGCCATGAACAGATCGTAGTAACTCTTTTTGACGAGCGCGATGACCTCTCGCTCCTTGGCCCTGGACTGCGCCGCGGCCATCTTCGCTTCCTGTGAGGCGATCTCCCCTCTGAGCCGAAGCTTGCCGGGGAAGGGAACCCGCTGGCGGAGGTTCACCATATGGGTATTGGCCTGGTTGACGTTCGTCGGTTGGCTGAAGGGGATCGACCAGCTCTCAAAATCCAGCTCCGGATCATCGAGGGCACTGGCTTGGGCGATCCTGGCCTGAGCGGCTCCAACGCCCTTGTGTGCCGCGAGGATCTCGGGATTCGACCTGAGAGCCTCCTCGATAAGTTGGTTAAGGCTGGTGGTGGTTTCCAACGTCAGAGCGAGCGATTGCCGGGCAGCGGAGGGTATCGCCGGTAACAGCACGAGCACGGTTCCGATGAAGAAATCTTTCTTTATTCGCATCGATTCACCTCTGACAAGGCAGTTTGAGAAATCGGGTTCCTTCAGAGTTGCTCGCCAGCCACCATCCGGTCATGAAAGCCCCTCCAACCGGTCCTCGGAGGCCATCCATAGAGATGGATCAGGCTCTGTGGTTCGAGGGTAGATGTAGAGAGAGATTGCTCACCAGCCCTAGCGCCTTACACACGCAAGGGTGGAGCGGGGCGACCGAATACGTTCAGGCTGGGTGAGGAGGGATCAGGAGAGGGTAGGGGGGTGGAAGATAGGTCGGACCGTGGAAGCAGGATTGAGATCGAGGTAAACCGGAAGTGGTCCGTGGTCAAAGTCACTGGATTCAAAACCAGCAGAGTGTGGAGGGATGCCGCACAGCATAGGACACATCCCCTGCACACCTTGCGTGGCCATGTTCTGGCTCATCACTTGGGTCATTTGGGCATTTGCCATCATGCTCAGAGGGCACAGGATTACGATGGCAGCAAGGGCCACTACCGCCGCAGTCACCAGTAGACCTGTCTTCGGCTCTTTAGAGTGTTGCATCTCGCGTTGTCCTTCAGACCCTAAGAATTTCTGGAGAAACCCTAACATTCGGATTCCGGCTTGTCAAGAAATTGTCGTCTGAGGCAATGTCCCGATTTGAGCTTACCTCCTCCGCATTAGAGCACTGGCTACTCGTCGATATCGGTGGCCCTGGCGGGAACCTTGAGGTTGCCACGAATTGTCGCCGCCAGCGTAGCATCCAGGGAAACACTGTATACGAGGGTGAACTCCTCCTCATTTTCATGCGGAGCGATTTTGCGAGCTGCCGGCGGGGTTGGACACTGGAACGACCGAGGACGAAACGCCTGGCCGATATAGTTCGCCACGCTCCAGGGCCAATTGTTGCTGGAAGACCTCTTCACGCTCCCAGCCGAACTTCAGGAACAGCGTCGGGACGACGATCATGTTGAGGAGCGTCGAGGTGAACAGCCCGCCGAGGATCACCTGGGCCATCGGCCGCTCCAGCTCCTTCCCGGTCGCGTCGCCGAAGAGGAGGGGGAGCAGGCCAAGCGCTGCCGCGGCAGCCGTCATCAGGACCGGCGCGAGCCTGTTCTTGGACCCCTCGATGATGACCTGGTCCTTCGACTCGCCTTCAGCCCGAAGCTGTCGGTAGTGGCTGACCAGGATGATCCCGTTGCGGGCCGCGATCCCGAAGACGCTGATGAACCCGAGCAGGGACGGAACGCTCATGATCCGCCCGGTGAAAAAGATCGCCACCACCCCGCCGATCAGGGCCAGGGGGAGATTGGCCATGACGAGAAGGGCAGCCCGCGACGAATTGAAGGCTTTGTAGAGCATGATGAAAATCCCGACGACCGCCACCAGGCCATACAGCATCAGAACCCTCGTCGCCTCCTGCTGGCTTTCGAACTGCCCGCCGTACTCGATGAAGTAGCCCGTGGGAAGCTGAACCTCCTTGCCGATCTTGCCTTGGACCTCTTGGATCACGCTGTTGAGATCGCGACCCGCGACATTCGCCTGGACGACGATCCGCCGCTGCATCTTCTCCCGGTTGATCATGAAGGGGCCGTTTGTGACCTCGACGTCGGCCACAAGCCGGAGCGGAATCTTCCGCCCCGCCGGGGCATCGATGAGGAGGTTGCGCATCGAGGCGCTGTCTTTACGGGAGGCTTCGTCGAACCAGACGAAGAGATCGAAGGCCCGTTGCCCTTCCACGACGCGGGAGACCGCCGTCCCGCCGAAGGCGACCTCGGTGGTCTCCAGGACGTCACCCACGTCCAGGCCGAGACGAGATGCCTCCTCCCGATCGACCTTGATGCGAACGCCCGGGACATCGATGAGGGGCTCGAGGAGCAGGTCCGTGATCCCCTGGGTCCCCCGCATGATCTGCTCCACCTGTTGTCCCTTCGCCCGCAGCGCGGCCATATCGAGCCCGTAGATCTTGATGGCGATCTGGGCCCGGATGCCGGAGAGGACCTCATCCAGCCGGTGGGAGATGAACTGCCCAAGGACGGTGGCGACACCGGGGACCTTCTCCAGATCTTCCCGGATGGCGGCAAGCCTCACCTAGTCGCATCGATTCTGGCAAAGAAGTCCCCGGGAGCGTCGTCACTTGCAGGATGAAGTTCCCTTCGCGGAACTCAGGGAGGAAGGAGCGGCCGAAGAACGGGATAAGGGCCAGGCTCCCGGCCGTGAGGAGGATGCAGATCGCCATCACCCATCGGGGGTGGCGGAGGGCCCGGCGCAAGAGCGCCTCGTAGGCTCGCTTCATGCCCCGGATGGTCAGGCTCTCCCGTTCGGGGTGGTCTGCCCCACGGCGGAGCAGGAGCATCGCGGCGAGGGCTGGAACTAACGTCGCGGCAACCAGCAGGGAGGCGAAGAGTGAAAGGGTAAAGGCGAGTCCCAAGGGGGTGAAGATCCGCCCCTCAACCTCGCCAAGGAAGAAGATCGGCATGAAGACGATCAGGATGATCCAGGTGGCGTACACGACGGCGTGCCGGATCTCTACCGACGCCTCGTAGATCACCTTCAGGGCGGAATCGGGGTGGGCCTTCTCCTGGTTGAGCCGGAGCCGACGGACGATGTTCTCCACATCCACAATCGCGTCGTCCACCACGGCGCCGATAGCGATGGCCAGACCCCCGAGGGTCATAGTGTTGATGCCTATCCCGAACGCCTTGAGGAGCAGGACGCCGGAGAGGAGGGAGAGAGGGAGCGCCGTCAAGGTGATGAAGGAGGCCCGGACGTTGAAGAGGAAGAAGATAACGACGATGCTCACCACCACCCCACCCTCTAGGAGAGCGCGGCGGAGGTTGGTGACGGAGGACTCTATGAAGCTGGCCTGACGGAAGACCCGGGTGTTCATCTCGGTCCCAGGGGGGAGGGTCTTTCGGATCTCTTCCAGGGCCCGCTCGACCTGGTAGGTGACCGTCAAGGTATCGGCCCCAAAGAGTTTCGAGACGGTTCCGATGACGGCCGGCTTGCCGTTGAATGTGGCATCTCCCCGCTTGAACTCCGGGCCGAAACGGACAGTCGCCACCTGATCGAGCCGGATCGGTATCCCGCCATGCTCCGCGACCTTCGTCTGCCTCAATTCCTCCAGGGAGCTGATTCGACCGGCGCCCGTGACGGCATACTCCTGGCCGGGCGCCACCAGGAAGCCTCCGGGGACGCTGACGTTCGTCTTCCTCACCGCGTCGAGGACCTCCTTAACCGTCACGCCATATTGCAGCAGCTTCTCTGAGGAGAGCAGGACCTGATACTGCTTGGCCTCGCCGCCGATGGAGACCACCGAGGCCACGCCGGGGATCGCCAGCAGCCGGTTGCGGATGTCCCAGTCCGAGATCGTGCGAAGGTCCATCTGCGAGACGGTATCGCTGGTCAGCGCGTATTTGACCAGCCAAGCCACCGCCGAGGTGATCGGGAGCATCACGGGGTTTTTGGTCCCCGGCGGAAAGCGATCCTTGACCTCCTGGAGGCGTTCGTTGACGAGCTGGCGCGCCGTGTAGATATTCGTTCCCCACTTGAAGACGACGACCATGCTCGAGAGCCCGGCCGTCGATTTGGAACGGATCGCCTCGACCCCCGGGGTCCCATTAAGGGCGGTCTCGGTGGGGAAGGTGATGAGGAGCTCCACGTCCTGGGGCGGCAGGCCAGGGGCCTCAGTCTGAATGACCACTTGGG
>JACQEV010000354.1 GCA_016200385.1 Candidatus Methylomirabilota bacterium | reverse complement strand
GATACATCCCTGGGGGGACGACCTCCCGGGACCGCGAGGCTGTCCCGACGGAGACTACGTCACCCAATACCACAGGGCGGTAGAGCAGCGCTTGGCGGAGGACCTCGCCCGGGGCGACTGCGCGGAGGCCCCTCCGCGCCGGGGCAAGCGTGACCTTCTGCGCATCCCGCCAGGCGGCCTTCCGCACGTGCACGTAATCCCCGATGCTGGCCCGGGCGTTGGTGCGGATCAGCCCATCCATCCGGACCACCTCCAGTGCCTGATCGGCCGATCGAGCGGCCACCGCGAGGGCAGCCGTTTCCCGCTCTCCCAGAATGGAGACCACGTCACCGCGATCCAGCTCGAGGGCGGCAAACGCCGCGTCGCTGACACGGACGATCCCCTTGCCCACGTCTTCCTGGCCTGCTTCAGCCACCTTGAGGCGGAGGCCCCCAACGACTTGAGTCTGCTGCACCTGTGCTCTCCTGTTCTCCTCTATGAAAAAGTGGCAGCCGTGACAACGCGCGTGAGGTACATCGAATCCCTCGGCCTCGGGTGAGTGGAGGAGACCAGCATTAGCGACGCGGTTACTATCTCGGGTTTTCCGCAAGGGAATCTAGCAGGGGCAAGCCACCAGCGTCAAGGCGATAGTGCGGAGAGAAGCCAACGTGAACCCGTGTAGGCCGATGTCGGGTACTGTCCTAATTTCGTCGGGCTCTATGCTATATGGACACTCAGACTAAATTCCTTATTCGTTCGTCTTATAGAGTTATAGGGAACAACCAAACTAGGACACTACCCGGTCGAGAGGAGAAGCGGATAAGCAAGGCCCCGCGACTGCGGGGCCTTGTTCGGTTGAGCGCCTCGGAGGACTACTTGCCGGTGTTCACGAATTGGATGCAGTCGCCCTGGTTCTTGAAGGTCCTTGGGGTGGTGATTTTCGCCCAGCCGCCCTTCTTGCACTGGTCCTTGTTCGTGAGGGCGCCCGTGCTCGTCGGCAGGCCGACCGTCTGCAGGGCTCCCTTGCCCTGCGTGCCCGGCTCGCCCTTCTTGCCCTTCGGCTGCTCGCTATGGGCGCCCGGCTGGTCAGCCTGCTTCCCTTCGGGCGGTGCAGCCAGGCTCAGGCCGCACACGGCGAAGCTGCAGAGGACTGCCATCACCACGACAACGAGTTTCTTCACCATCGATTGGCGTCACCTCCTCCCCAGTACCGCGTCACCCGCTTTCACAAGCGGGTGATGACCTACTCTCGTTCTCAAGGGGACGTTGCAGGAGGCGTGCCAGAATCCGATGTCGGCGGGCATTGACTTCCCCTGGACGCTTTGTTAGTATTCCGACCACTCCAGACCCTGCTGAAAGGAGAGCCGTCATGGAAGAGGTCGAGCTGCCAAATCCAGAGGAACTCGAAGAGCACAAAGAGAAGTCCTTCACACGGCGGGTGGCGCTGACCACCGCGATCTTTGCGGTCATGCTGGCCATCGCATCCCTGGGCGGAAAGAACGCCATGAAGGAGATGCTCCTTGCGCAGCAACAAGCCTCAGACCTATGGGCCTTCTATCAGGCCAAAGCGCTTCGCGAGCACCAGTATCGCATCCAGAAGTCCCGGCTCGAGGTGGATCTGGCCGAGCGGAGCCCGGCTATGAAACCCGAAGTGCGGAAGAAGTTCGAGGTCCTTGTGGCGAAGTACACGGAAGAGGAAAAACGCTACAACGAGGAGAAGAAGGAGATCGAGAAAGAAGCCAAGAAACTGGAGCACGAGCGCGACATCAACCGCGCAAAGGACCCGTATTTCGACTTCGCTGAAGCGCTCCTTCAAATTGCCATCGTGATGGCGTCCATTGCTATTCTCTCCAACTCCCGTTCGGTCTTTTTCTTCGGCCTTGTCCTGGCCTTGCTCGGGGCCGTTCTCACGGTTGACGGCTTTACTCTCTTCGTCAAGCTTCCCTTCCTGCACAGCGGCCACTAAGGCGAACAGACTGAATACCTTCCCCCACTCATTGTCTCGGAAGTCGCTATGTCATTGTTTCAGACTTTCATGCCGATTGGTGAATCGAAGGCTACAGTAAGGAGGAGGGAGTTCCGTTAACTAGAGGGGATCAAGGACCAGGGGACGTTGGGCTCTTCCCGGGGGATCACGACGATCCCGGTGTCAGCAAGGTAGTAGCGTTCACGGTCCTTTTCGGTGTTATACCCGATCTCCGTCCCCGGCGGGACGTATACATTCTTATCGATGATGGCGCGCCGGATCCGGCAGCCCCTTCCGACCACGACGCGGTCCATGATCACTGTATCTTCGACTAGGCAGTAGCTGTGGATCCGGACGTTTTGGCCGATAACCGAGCCACGGACCAAGCTCCCGCTGATGATGCTCCCCTCCGCCACGATGGAGTTGAGGGCCATTCCTCGACGCCCTTCCTCATCGAAGACGAACTTGGCGGGCGGGTCGCCGTAGCTGACGGTGCTAATGGGCCAGCTCCGGTTATAGAGGTTAAAGCCGGGATTAATGGCCCGCAAGTCCATGCTCGCTTCGTAGTATGCCTCGATGGTCCCCACATCCCGCCAGTAGCTCTGCTCCTCCCCTTTCAGGAGAGTTTGGATTCGGTTCGTCCTGAAGTCGTAGGCGTGGACTTTCTTCCTCTCCTTGACCAGACGAGGGAGGATGTCTCGCCCGAAGTCGTGAGCGCTCTGAACGTCTGGCGCGTCCTCTTCCACCGCCCGGAGCAGGAGCTCTGTCTCGAAAAGGTAATTCCCCATGGAGACGAGCGCTTGATCAGGCTCCGCCGGAATCGACTTCGGCTCTGCGGGCTTTTCCTCAAAGCCTACCAGCCGCCAGTCGTCGTCCACCTCCATGACGCCATACTGTGAGGCTTCTTCGATCTTCACGGGAAGGGCCGCCACCGTCACCTCTGCCCCTTTTCGCAGGTGGTACTCGATCATCTGGCGGATATTCATCTTATAGATATGATCGGCTCCGAAGACAGCGACGAACCTCGGGTGGGCCCGCTTGATCAGGTGCAGGTTCTGGTACACGGCGTCGGCCGTTCCTCGGTACCAGTCCTCCCCTGTCCGCATCTGAGCCGGGACCGGGATGACAAAGTGATTTCGGGACACGTTATGGACCTGCCAGCCTTCCTGGAGATGCTCCACCAGAGATTGGGCCTTGAATTGCGTCAGAACATAAATGGAGTAGATCCCGGAATTCACGAAGTTGGACAAGACGAAGTCGATGATCCGGTACTTCCCGCCGAAGGGGACTGCTGCCTTTGCCCGGTCTCTCGTTAAGGGAAAGAGCCGCTCTCCCCGCCCTCCCGCCATGATGACTCCCAGGACTTCCATAGGGTTCCTCCTTGAGGCGAATAATATCGCGTTGGCCAAGGAGAGTCAATTTCCAGGGGCCTTCGCAAGAATCTCG
>JACQEV010000014.1 GCA_016200385.1 Candidatus Methylomirabilota bacterium | reverse complement strand
GGGATGAAGCCCGTCCATCAGTACAACCCAGCCTTCTTGCCTAGCATAGTGGCCCTCTCTTCCCGACTTCCGATCACTCCCCACATTGACATTCCTGTGCCAGAACCCTGACCGAGGAAGATGAGCCGGGCTGTTTGACGTTTGGCGCGCAGCCGTGGCAACTTGCTCCTTTACCACTTGTTGCGGCGCAGGTCGCCAGGTCGTAGAGGATTACCGGGCTTGACTCGCGATAGCAATGATCTGGAGTTCCCATTTCACACGCACTAAGCTGGACTACCATGCACCTCACTGCATCAACTGCCGCTTCTGTAGCCAACTCTGTCGCCGGTTGGCTTCCTTAAGGAAAGGAAGCAGGAAAGATGATGAACCGCTAAAGATTATGCCTGCCGACGGCCAGCCCAGGTGAGTCCGGCTCTCCTGCCCAGATTTTCTGAGACGCTGGAACCTGCTGCCTAACCTTTCTCGGCGTACTCTTTAGCCTCCTGAGTTTCAGCGACGGTCTCAATTTCGCCTTTGAGAAAGAAATAACTTGACAGTCTAATATAGACTCTATATACCCATCAGTATATAGGCATGGCTATTGCCCAGCATGAAATATGAGTAAATGATTTTATTCTTTGCTAAATGATAGCCAAGTATGCTCAACCGTAACAAAGAATGGAGTAGATAGATTGAGGAGGCGACAGGAGGAGGTTGTGAGACCAATGCCCCAGACGGCGATCATCCTGGCTGGTGGCTCGATCATCTCAAAGGGGTCTCTCGCGGCGGTGAGCCCTAAACTTCTCCTGCCGATTGCGAACCGAGATTCCGCTTCGGGCGAGGCCGCCACGCGACTGGCGGACCACCTTCGCGGCTCGTCGCTGCATATCGAGTGCGTGATGCAGGAAGCGCCCCGTGGGACGGGGGGATCGCTGAAAGAGGTCGAGCCATTGATTCAAGGCGATCCATTCTGGGTCGTCAGCGGGGATGTGTTCCTTAAGACTGGGCTTCGCCAAATGGTGGCCTTCCATCGGGAGCTTGGTTCGCCGGCGACGGTGGCAGTCTTTCGAATCCATGAGCCTGCCTGGGAGATGGAGCGGGTTGAGGTCGATGCCAACCGACGGGTCAGAGCGATCCACCGGATTCACCCGATGCAGAACCGGCGGAGCATGCTGCGCCCTGCCGGGCTGTACCTGTTCGAGCGAGCGGTGCTAGAGCTGATTCCCAAAGCGGGCCACTTTGACCTGAAAGAGCAGCTCTTTCCAGGCCTCGCAGAACGGGGGATGCCTGCGAGCGTGTGGGAGATCGCGGGGTACTGTCGGACGATCTCGAGCGTCTCCGACTACTTCGCCGCGAACCGGGACGTCCTGCTTGGGCGCGTTCACTTCCAAGGAATGCCGACGTGGCCTCTCCCTGAAGCTTCGGCCTGGCCCCGCCCACGGATCTCGCCCACCGCGATCCTGTTAGACCCCGTGGTGGTCGGTCCAGGTTCCAGCATCGGTGAGGGGGTCGTGGTGATCGGACCCACGACCATCGGCGACAATTGTGAAGTCGAAGTCAATGCCGTTCTCGACGAGTGTGTGGTGCTTTCGGACTCCAGCGTGGGCCAAGGCGCCCGACTGACCCGATGTATTCTCGGCGAAGGATCAAAGGTCGAAGGCGGAGCGGTCCTACGCGAAATGATCGTTTTAGAGAAGCCGGAAGAGGCAGGTGACCTAGCCATATTCCCTGGCAAGCACGTCGCCCTCGACTCCACCGGGCTCATGATTCCAGCGGGGCGGCAACCCATGGCGAGGAAGGTCTATCTCTTGGTGAAGCGGGGCATCGATCTATTCTTCGCGGGCCTTGGCCTTGCGGTGTCCGCCCCTCTCATCCCCCTCATCGCGATTGCCATCAAGCTTGACTCCGAGGGTGAGGTCATCTTTTGCCAGCGCCGTTGGGGGCTGCACGGACGGGAATTCACAATGTATAAGTTCCGATCTATGGTGGCCAACGCGGAAGAGCTGAAGCGGAAGCTCCTCGTCAGCAACGAGGTCGACGGGCCGATGTTCAAGATCATCGCGGACCCACGGATCACCAGGGTGGGGCGGTTTCTCCAGGCGAGCAACTTGGATGAACTGCCGCAGCTCTGGAATGTGTTGCGGGGGGAGATGAGTTTGGTCGGACCGCGTCCGCTCTCGATCGATGAAATGCGCTTCAGCCCTCGATGGAGGGATATCCGACTGTCGGTCCGGTCTGGACTTACCGGGCTCTGGCAGGTGCAGGCGCATTCCAAAGTCTCCTTCGCCGATTGGATTCGGTGTGACATTTACTATGTCAGGAACATGTCGCTTTGGCTGGATCTGAAGATCTTAATCAAGACCGCCTGTAAGCTGTTCCGTGGCTAGCCCGGATTATTCATGAACGGGCTTGACACCCTCACCCGCACCCTCTCCCTCAAAGAAGAGGGTCCAGCCCTAAATCCCCTCGTCCCGAAGGGGGGGTATCGGTCTGTCACGTCCGGGTTGCTGTTTCTTGTACTATGCATCCCCTATAGTCAATATACAAGGGGGGGGCGGGACAGGGGAAGGTAGTGGCGTAGTTGCAGCGGCTGCGGCCCAACCTGTCCAACAGCGGAGTGGGCAGGCCTCGGAGGGGAAAATGGTTCGCTAGCGCCCTTCAGGGCCTGGCCCTAGGGGGGATCCCGGGCAATCGAACGGCGCCGCGTGTGGTACAGGACAGGACTTTCACGCGGTGCGGCTGGTAGGGAGTATCTCGGCTTGATCGGGCCGCTACCTCGTGATCAAACCTCAGCGTTCGTGGTGGCACAATCCGCTAGAGGTCGCTTCGTTTGTGGCGCTGTTATTCGGGGACTATATCGAGAAATCAGAGGAGGGATTTGTTGAGGACCGCGAGGAGAGGCTAGCCTGATAACGTATCTTGGCTTGGGCTCATCGCGTCTGGAAGAACGCGCCTACGGCTTCGATGACGTACGTATGCATTTCCTCTGTGAGTTCTGGGTAGACTGGAAGCGCTAGGGCCTCGCGGGCGGCCCGTTCAGCCTCTGGGAAGTCCGCCTCTTTGTGCCCGAGGAAAGCGAAACACTCTTGGAGGTGGAGAGGCTTGGGGTAGTAAATGGCGGTGCTGATTCCTCGTGAACTGAGGAAGCGAGCCAGCTCATTGCGCCGCCGGGTTCTGAGAACATATTGATTAAAGACGTGCCGCCCCGTCTTGGGGATCTCGGGGAGGGTCAGCCCGTCGGGGCCCTCGAGGTCAAGAGCTCGAAACGCATCGTTGTACAGGCTGGCCCGGGCCTGCCGAGCCTCAGTCCACCTGTCAAGATGCCTGAGTTTGACCAGGAGGACCGCGGCCTGTAGTTCATCCAGGCGAAAATTCCCGCCGACCCGCGGGTGATCGTACTGACCTTCGCTGCCATGCTGTCTCAGGCTGCGAAGGAGATCTGTTAACTTGGGGTCGTTCGTCAAAACCATCCCACCATCCCCGAACGCGCCCAAATTTTTCGTCGGGTAGAAGGAGAGACAGCCAAGGGTTCCGATGCTTCCCGCCCGCTGGCCATCATCTGTCTCGGCACCGATGGCCTGAGCCGCGTCCTCGATAATAGCTAAGTGATGTCGGGCCGCCAGCAAGAGGAGCGGCTCCATCTCAGCGCACCGACCGAACAGATAGACCGGAAGGAGGACTTTGGTATTCGGCGTCACCCGATCCTCCACCTGGGATGGCTCCAGGTTAAAGCTGACGGGGTCGATATCGACAAAGACCGGCCTTGCACCAACACGGACAATGGAGCCGGAGGTAGCAAAGAAGGTATACGGGGTGGTGATCACCTCGTCGCCGGGGCCGATCCCGAGAGCCATCAGGGCACTCAGAAGGGCATCGGTCCCGGACGAGACTCCCACAGCGTAGCGGGTTCCACAGTACCGGGCGATTTCCTGTTCGAGGGCGGTGACTCGCTGGCCGAGGATGAAGTGTTGGCTGTCGCAGACGGCGTCCAGCGCAGCACGCATGTCGTCTCGGATGG
>JACQEV010000360.1 GCA_016200385.1 Candidatus Methylomirabilota bacterium | reverse complement strand
GGCAGGAGGGATCACTGGAGGGAGGAAGCTGAAAGCCTTCGCCCCCTCGGGGCCGTCGTCCGGCTATCTGCCGGCGTCGATGGTGGACACCCCCCTCGACTTCAAATCCCTGGCCGAGAGGGGCTCTATGCTCGGGTCGGGGGCGATCGTGGTATGCGCCGAGGGAACGTGCATGATCGACATGGCCTTGAATGCGGGGCGCTTCTTCAAGAACGAGTCGTGCGGCAAATGCGTTCCATGCCGCGTTGGCTCGGCCAAGATGGTGGACATCCTTACCGACATCAGTAGTGGTCGCGGCCGTCAGAAGGATCTGGAGTTGATAAGCGAGCTGTCCGAGGCGCTGGAATTGACCTCGATCTGTGGTCTCGGACAGGTGGCGCCGAACCCGATTGCCTCGGTCATCACCCACTTTCTGGACGACGTCGAGGAGCACCTTATCCGGAAGCGCTGCCCCTCCGGCGTCTGCCCCATGGGCTGAGGCGGGAGAAAAGGCGTAGGCAATGAGTGTGGAGCTGCAAGTACAGCTTACCATCGATGGCCAGGCAGTGAGCGTCCCTTCAGGGGAAACGATCTTCGATGCTGCCGCTTCGGTCGGCATACGGATTCCCGTCCTGTGCCACCAGCCTAACATGACCCCGGTCGGCGTTTGCCGCGTCTGCGTCGTAGAGGTGCAAGGGGCCCGGGTCTTCCCGGCAGCCTGCGTCCGACCGGTGGAAAACGGTATGGTGGTTTCCACCACGGCGGATCGGGTCCGGCGGGCCCGCTGTACGCTCCTAGAGCTTCTGCTGGCCGACCATCCCACCCCCTGCGTCAGGCATACCCAACACGGCGACTGTGAGCTGGAGGTGATGGCCGACCAAGAGGGGGTCCGGCCTCCTAGGTTTTCCCGAAGGCCCTCATGGCGCGGGAACGACGACTCCTCCCTCATCATCGCTGTGAATCATGATGCGTGCATCTTGTGCGATCGCTGCATCCGTGGGTGCAACGACATTCGGAAGAATTTTGTCATCGGCCGTATCGGAAAAGGGTACGCGTCCGGCATCGCATTCGACGACGATCGGCGGATGGGCGAATCCTCCTGCGTCGCCTGTGGCGAGTGTATGGTCTCGTGCCCGACCGGAGCGTTGACGAACAAGGGGGCCGTCGGGACGCTCTTGGGCCGAGGTGAGTCGGTGGCTCCTGACGAACTTCTCAAACTCCCGGTCTTCAAGGGGGTCTCGAGCTCCTTCCTGGAGATGAACCGGGGAGCGGTAGTAGGACGGGACGTCAAGCGTGGAGAGATTATCTGCCGCGAGGGGGAAGCTGGTTCGACCGCCTTCTACATCGTCAAAGGCAAGGTCGATGTCTTTCTCGAGACCCCCATGGCTCATGTCAAGAGTCACGCCAGTCGTCCCGAAGGCGGCATCAAAGGATTCTTCCGGAAGTTGACCAACCTGGTTGGAAGTTCAGATGATCCCCGTGACCAAGCGCCGCGCCGCTGGATTCCGATCGACGGACCAGTCGATCTGCCTTATGACAACCCCATCGCCCGACTCGAGGAGGGGGACCTGTTCGGCGAGATGACCTGCATGAGCTTCTACCCAAGATCGGCCACGGTAAGGGCGGCCGAGGACGTTGTTCTCTTGGAGATGCTCAGGAACGTCCTCTACATCATGCAGAAGAACCGGCACTTCAAAGCGGAGCTGGATGAGGCTTACCGGCGGCGGGCCCTGGACACCCACCTCAGGAGCATAGATATCTTTGCGGGTCTGACCGATGAGTTCCTCCACCACTTGCGTCACCGCGTCGACCTGCTTCGATTCGAGCCGGGCCAGGTGATCTGTCAACAGGGCGACCCAGCCGATAGCTTCTATCTTGTTCGGATCGGGTTCGTGAAGGTCACGCAGCAGTTTCCTGGGGGCGAGATGACCCTCGCCTATCTCCCCCGTGGCTCGTACTTTGGCGAGATCGGCCTCTTGGGCGGCGGTGCGCGCGTGGCCACCTGCACGGCACTAGATCACGTGGAGGTGGTGCGCATCAAGGGTGAAGACTTCGCGCTGATAGTGGAGACGTTTCCAGATGCACGGCGAACCCTGGAGGCGGTTGCCAAGGAACGCCAAGAGATGAACCGTGAGCGGCTCACCACGACCAGCAGCGTCTCACTGGCCGACTTCCTGAATCAAGGGATGATGGAGGCCACGAACCTTCTACTAATCGACCTTGAGCGGTGCACCCGATGTGACCTGTGCGTCCGGGCCTGTGCCGCTGCCCACGATGGCGTCACCAGGCTGATCCGCGAGGGGCTCCGGTACGATAAGTACCTTGTCACCACTTCCTGCCGCCAGTGCCGGGACCCGCTCTGCATGGTCGGCTGGCCCGTGGGCTCCATTCGCCGCAGGCAGACGGGGAAGGATGCCTTCGAGATCGTTATCGAGGATTGGTGCATCGGCTGTGGGCTTTGCGCCTCGAATTGCCCTTACGGCAATATCAACATGCACCCCTTCACGGTGAAGGTCGGCGACCTGGAGGGTCCCGGCGGGAAGAGGGCCGTGGTCAAGAGGAAGGCCACCACTTGTGACCTCTCCATCGGGTACAAGGAGCCTGCATGCGTCTACGCCTGTCCGCATGAGGCCGCGATCCGAGTAGACCCTGCAAAGTTCTTCGCTCATCAGCGCGACGGTGCCCCTCCTCGGCCTCCCGAAGGAAATCTATAGTCATGCTTGTCACCACCTCCGGTCACAAGAGATGGATCATCGCTTGCTTGCTGATCGCGGCGCCGGCCACGGCCTACTATATGGCATATCACCGGTACGCGCTGAACGGCCCTACTGGTGGGAGTTGGCCGGGGTTGGTGTATGGCATCGGGGGGTCGGCGCTGATGCTTTTCGCTGGCCTGTTACCGATCAGGAGAAAGATGCCAACCCAGTACCTCGGTCCGGCCACGACGTGGATGAAAGGGCACATCTGGCTGGGACTCCTGAGCGTGCCCTTCATCCTCTTTCACAGTGGGCTTCAGCTCGGCGGAGCTCTTACAACGGTTCTCATGCTCTTGTTTGGGCTCGTGGTCCTGAGCGGCGTATTCGGCCTGGTCGTCCAACAGATCCTGCCGCGGATGATGATGACGCAGGTGCCGATGGAGACGATCTACGAGGAGATCCCCCACGTCCTGGATCAATTGCGCAAGGAAGCTGAAGAGCTCGTGACAGCCGCTTGCGGGTCGATCGAGAACCCGAGCCCGCTAGATCCCGATAAAGTCGGTGCAGGGCCCGATGGACTGGACAGACCCTCGGCGCCGCTGCTGGAGGGTGGGCCCTTGAAGGAATTTTACCGTCATCAGATCCAGCCGTATCTCCACGGAGGTGGACATGAGGGGGACCTTGCCACCAGGGCGAAGGCGATCGTGCTGTTCCAGGAGATGCGAACCTTGCTTCCCCCGCGACACCACCTGACGCTGAGCGATCTGGAGGCGATCTGCGAAGAGCGGCGACAGCTTGCCCTTCAGTCCCGCCTCCATCTCTGGCTGCACGGTTGGCTGCTCCTCCACACCCCGCTGTCCACGGGGCTCCTCCTGCTGGCTGCGGCGCACGCGGTCATCGCCCTGCGGTATTGATCCTTTGGAGGCCTCATGCCTCGTCCACGGACTCAGAAGGGAATAGCCAAACGGATCGAGCTGCAGTACTTCAAACGCCTCCACCCGTTCCGCCGGTGGAAGCTCGTCCTGACGATTGCTGCACCAGCCATCGCCGCAGTCTGGCTTATCGCGTTGGCGGCGACTGGCGATCAGAGGATTTACTCCAGCGGGCCTGTTTCAACCTCCCATGCCATGTTCGGCGTGCATTGCGCCCAATGCCATAACCCCGCGTTTGTGATCGCGGTCCGGGACGCTCGGGCCGGGAAGAGTTATTGGCTCCGGGTGACTGACAAGGCCTGCCTGAGGTGCCATGACGGGCCGGTCCATCACGACACCCAAACATTTAGGCCTGAGTGCGACGCCTGCCATGTGGAACACAAAGGGCATGTCGTCCTGGCATTCATGAATAGTCAACACTGTACCCGGTGTCACGCGGATCTCCTGACGAAAGGTCCCGCAACACCATTTGCGCGGAGCATTCACACCTTTAGCTCGGGCCACCCAGAGTTCGCAGTCCTGGTGAGGGAGAACAACCAGACGAGTCGCATCCGCCTGGATGATAAAGCGCGGCTCAAGGATTCCGCCCAGGTGAAGCTGAATCACCAGAAGCACCTGAAGCCGGGACTGAAGGGCCTTGATATCCTGAAAGCCCGGAGAGGGATGAAGGGACTGATCGAGGGGCCGCAGGGGCTGCAACTGACCTGTAGCTATTGTCATCAGCCGGATGGTTGGCGCGCTTACATGGCGCCGATCGTGTACACAAAGCACTGTGACCTCGCCTGCCATCCGCTCGATTTCGACGCCAGTCTCCCGGAGGCGATTGCCCCCCACGATAGGCCCGCGATCGTCCATGCGTTCCTGCGGGAGGTATTCACTGGAACCCTCGAGGAGTGTCAGGCACTCAAGAACAAAGAGAACCAGGCAGGGGGACGAGCCGTCGAGGACCTCAAGAAGCGTTGCCAGGACTTGGAATTGATCAAGGTCGAGGAGGAAGAGGAGCGCCCGCGCGGGCGCGCCGCTCGCCGCGAGGAACCAGCGGAACCATCCTCGCCTGAGCAGTGGGTTGCGGCGCAGATGCAGAGCGCAGAGGCGGTCCTGTTCAAACAGAAAGAACAGAAATGCCAACTGTGCCATATGCTCACCTTTGTGCCTGAGAAACTTCCCGAGGTGGCCCCTACGGCGATCCCAATCCGGTGGCTACCGCATAGCAGGTTTGATCACGGCGCTCACCGGATGCTGGCGTGCACCGAATGCCACAAGGCGGCGGAGAGCAAGGAGACCACCGACGTGTTGCTGCCTTCCATCACCACCTGCCGGAATTGCCATCGAGATACGGGGAGCGCCCGCTCTGGATGTGTGGAATGTCACTTGTACCACGACAAGGCCAAGGATCGGGACCTAAACGGTCCATTCACCATCAGAGAACTGGTGAGGGCGGCTCCTTCGTCCGCTGTGCCCGCGCCCGTTAGGCCCGGGGGCTAGTCGGGGGTCGATAAAGGCTTGTTAGGAGGAAGCGGGAAAATGGGGCTACTTTCCCGATCCGCGAAGGCGGCGCGACTCAGCGCTGTAGGGCTATTGATCGCCATCCACTGTTTGGTGGCCTTCGGCAGTGTCCAGGGCGCCTCCGGCATTTCACTATCACTGAACCAATCGACTTTTTCCGTCCGTGATACCCTCGTCCTCACCCTGATCAATCAAAATGCGGCCGTGGGCTCTGGGGACCTCTATCTGGCCGTCCAGCTCCCTGACGGCACCATCTATGTGTGGGATGGAGCTAATTGGCTTCTCATGTTCGATCGGGCGAACCTCTTAACCAGCGCCCTGAAGCCCTTCCGCCTTGGTACAACCATAACCACTTCGAGTGAGCCCATTCTCACCATTCAGCTTCCGGCGTACATTCCCTCTGGCCTCTACACCCTTCTTGCCCTTCTGGTAAAGAGTGGGATGTATCCCCTGGACGACGGGAATTGGCTTAGCAACCTCGCACAGACTTCTTTCACGCTCCCTGCGACGTCCCCCTTTCTCACGGCAGCGGATGCCGCAGCAATCGTTCAAGGAGCTGCCGAGGCTCTTGATGCGACTACCATGGTCATCGCTGTCACCGACCGAGAGGGGAACGTGTTGGGCCTATTCCGCAAGCACGACGCCCCCAGTACGTTTCCGGCGAACTTTGGAGTCCCAATGGATGCGAACGACGTCGCCGTCTCGCTGGCCCGCACTGGGGCATTCTTCAGCAACAATCAGGCTCCCCTTTCCTCAAGAACTGTCCGCTTCATCAGCGGAATTCATTTCCCTCCCGGCATAGCGAACAAGCCTAACGCCGCCCTCTATGGGATCGAGAATACGAATCGGGGGTGCGCCCTCAACGCGACCTTTAATCCTGGAACAGCGATCAATCCGGCGACTTCTCGCAATGGGATGCCCTGTAACAGCCTTGACCAGAGCGGGTGCGGCCCGGGGATCATGACTGGTGAAGCCGATCTCTTCGACAGCGATCCCAACGCGGTGAACGGCGGCGGCGTCCCGATCTTCAAAGATGGGACGCTGGTCGGCGGGATCGGTGTCGCCGGTGTCGGCCCAGAGCGGGCTGAGTTTGCAGCCTTTGTCGGAAGCGTGCCTAATCCGAGGTTTGGGCCGAGGCCTGCAGATCCGGGGGTGATCTTTCTCGAAGGGATCGCGCTTCCCTTCGTCAACCAGACGACGCAGCCTGCAGGCTCGGGTCCTGGCATATTCGACCAAGGCGGGTTCGTCGTTGGGCCCTTGGACAGTCCTCGACCGGCAGGGGTCCCGGATGGATGGCTTGTCGGCCCGCTCGGAAGCGTTGAGCTCAGTGCTTCCGAGGTCGAGCAGATCGTCAACCAGGCGGTTGCCCTCGCCGACCAAGCACGGGCGGCGATCCGGCTCCCCCTGGGGAGCACGACCAGGATGGTGATAGCGGTCACCGACCTTCAAGGGAAGGTCCTGGGCCTGTTCCGCATGCCGGACGCCACTATCTTCAGCATAGACGTCTCCGTCGCCAAGGCTCGAAACGTGGTCTACTTCAGCAGCTCTGCGCGGACCCCCGATGATCTTCCCGGCGTCCCGCTCGGGACGGCGGTTACCAATCGCACCATAAGCTTCGGCGCTCAGCCCCTTTATCCTCCCGGGATTGATGGCACCTCCCCGGGTCCGTTCTTCCCACTTTTCGCAAATGATGTGGCGAGGCCATGCAGGCAGGGGGGACAAACACCCAATCTCAATCAGAGCGGTGTCGTCTTCTTCCCCGGGAGCATGCCGCTGTACAAGAATGGGAAACTGGTCGGCGGCCTCGGTGTCAGCGGCGACGGGGTGGAGCAGGATGATCTTGTGTCCGCGGCCGGGGCCACAGGCTTTGCGCCACCACTGGAGATCCGGGCCGATCGGGTATTTATCCGAGATGTTCGGTTGCCCCTCCTCAAGTTTCCCCGGAACCCGCTCGCACGGTGAGGGGCAGATCCCAGAGGTACCAGCGGCCATGGTGTTCGTAAAGTCCGAACAGAACATCAGATCAGGGGAAATGGAAGCGCACTTAAACCTGGGCATCGACCGCACTGTCCTCGATGCCTAGCCAGAAAAAGTTCCAAGTCTGCCAGGAAAGGAGGGCCGTAGATGGACCCAAGTCCAGCGGATGTCGAGAAACTCAAGCAGCAGGCTAGGCGCATCCGCCGCCTGGTGATCGAGATGCTCGCCGCCGCCGGCTCCGGGCATCCAGGGGGGAGCCTGTCCGCCGCCGACATCGTCACTTGTCTCTACTTCGCCGTCATGCGTCACAAGCCTGACGACCCATTCTGGGAGGACAGGGATCGGTTCATCCTCTCCAAGGGGCATGCCTGTCCGGTGTTGTACGCCGCTCTGGCAGAGGCGGGCTACATCGCCCACGACCTCCTCAGCTCCCTCCGCCGCTTAGGCAGCCCGCTGCAAGGACATCCAGACCGCCGGAAGCTCAAGCTGATCGAGGCCTCCACCGGATCGCTGGGCCTCGGCCTGTCGATGGGGATCGGAATGGCCCTGGCCGCCAGGCTGCGGAGAAGCCCGTCTCGCACCTATGTGCTGCTGGGAGACGGGGAGTGCGAGGAAGGTCAGGTCTGGGAGGCGGCGATGTACGGATCGCACGTCAAGCTCGGCAACCTGTGCGCCATCGTGGACTACAACCGGCTGCAGCTCGACGCCGCCGTGGCGGAGATCACCGATCTCGAGCCGCTGGCCGACAAGTGGCGTGCATTCAAGTGGAACACCATCGAAATCGACGGGCACGACTATGGGCAGATCCTGCGCGCCTTCGGCGAGGCGGATCAGGCTCAGGATCGGCCGACGGTGATCGTGGCCTCGACGGTGAAGGGAAAGGGCGTCTCGTACATGGAAAACCAACTCAAATTCCACGGCAGCGTCCCGGACAAGCCTGAGGACATCCAGCGGGCGCTGGCCGAGATCGAGTCTGGGGGATCGCGATGATAAAGCGCTGGCCATCCCCCCTAGAGCTCGGCATGGCCACCCGGGAGGCCTACGGCCGGGCGCTGGCCGAGCTGGGCGAAGAGAACCCCAGGATTGTCGTCCTGGACGCCGACCTGTCAAAGTCCACCTATACGGGACTGTTCGGCAAGAAGTTCAAGGATCGCTTTTTCGACGTCGGCATCGCTGAGGCGAATCTATGCTCCATCGCTGCCGGCCTGGCGGCCGGGGGCTTCATCCCGTTCGCGTCCAGCTTCGCCTCCTTCTTGATGTGCAAGGGGTACGAGCAGCTTCGCGTCTGCTGCGCCTACATGGAGTTCAATGTGAACTTCGTGGGCAGCCACGCTGGCATCACCCTGGGCGAGGACGGCCCGTCCCAGCAGTCGATCGAGGACGTCGCCCTGGCGTGCTGCCTGCCCGGCTTCACGGTCGCGGTCCCTGCTGACGAGGTGGCAACGGCGGCCCTTGTCCGGGCCGCAGCCGAGCACTACGGCCCGGTCTACCTCCGGGTCGGGCGCCCCAAGGTGCCGAAGCTCTACTCCCCGGGCGAGCGCTTCTCATTCGGCAGGGCCAAGACCTTGTCCGACGGAAACGACGTGACGGTGATCGCCAACGGGCTGATGGTTTCCGTCGCGTGCCAGGCAGCCGAGCTGGCCGAGCGGAAGGGGATACACGTTCGCGTCGTCGACTGCCACACCGCCAAGCCGCTCGACGAGGCGACGATCGAGATGGCGGCGGAGGAGACTGGGGCGATCGTCACCGCCGAGGAGCATCTGAGCCGGCCCGGCCTGGGTACGCTCGTTGCCCAGGCCGTGGCCAAGCGCTGCCCGGTGCCCATGGAGTTTGTAGGACTCCAGGACACCTTCGCTGAATCGGGCACTTCGGAGGAGCTGCTTCGGGCTTATGGTCTCACCACCGACCACATTCTATGGGCGATCGATCGCGTCCTCGTCCGCAAGGCGAAGGGCGCTGCCGTAGTGAGCCCTTAGGAAGGCAAGCATGTCCCTCCTGGATCTCCGGCAGTACGGCCAGAGCTTCTGGTACGACTTCATGAGCCGGCATCTGCTCGCCTCCGGCGAGCTGCTACGCCTCATCGCCCGGGACGGTCTGGGCGGTGTGACCTCCAACCCGACCATCCTCGAGCAGGCGGTGAACCAGACCGATGCCTACGACGAGGAGATCGCACTCCTCGCCCGCCGCAAGATGTCGGCCCTGGAGATCTACACACGCGTGGTGACGGGGGACATCGCGGAGGCCGCCGACATCCTGCACGGGGAATACGAGGCCACGCAGGGAGGGGATGGGTACGTGAGCCTCGAGGTCTCCCCCACCCTGGCGCATAACACGGACGGGACGGTTGCCGAGGCCCTCGCCCTGTGGAAGCTCCTGAATCGGGACAACGTCATGATCAAGGTCCCGGGGACGGCGGCCGGTTTCCCGGCCGTCCGCCGCCTGGTCGCCGAGGGGGTGAACATCAACATCACCCTGTTGTTCTCGCAGATGGATTATGAAGCGGCGGCACGGGCCTACTTGGACGGCCTGAGTGATCGAGTGGCCAGGGGGGGCGATGTCCGCAGGATCGCCTCCGTCGCCAGTGTGTTCGTAAGCCGCATCGACACCGCGGTAGACAAGGAGCTCGACCGGCTGCTGGCGGGGGCGCGCCATCCCGAGGCCAAGCGGCGCCTGGATGCCCTCGAGGGCAAGGCGGCCGTCGCCAACTCCAAGCTTGTCTATCAGCGGTACAAGGAGCTGTTCGGGAGCTCTGAGTTCAGGGCGCTTGAAGCGAAGGGGGCCCGCCGCCAGCGGCCGCTGTGGGCCTCCACCGGCACGAAGAACCCTAAGTACAGCGACGTGTTATACATCGAGGAGCTGGTGGGACCCGACACCGTCAACACGATGCCGCCGGGCACAGTCGCCGCTTTCCGCGACCACGGCTGGTCCCGGCCGACCATCGAGCAGGACGTGGAGGCGGCACGGCGGATCTTCGTGGAGCTTGCGGCCGCTGGCGTGGACATGCCGAAGATCTACGTCCGGCTTAAGGACGAGGCGGTCCGGGCCTTCGAGGACTCCTTCGACGCCCTCATCCTGGGGATCGACACCAAGCGCAAGGCTGCCCTTCTGAGGGGCCGATACGAGATCGCCGGGGCCGGGATCGGGCGTGAGCTGGACCGTTACAACGTGGAGCTCCAGCTCTCCGGGTTCGTCGAGGGGATGTGGGCGAGACAGGCCGACCTCTGGTCAGAGGACCCGGCAGAGCAGAAGCGGATCAGCAACCGCCTTGGTTGGCTGGAGTCGCCGGAGCTCATGGCTAAGAACCTGCCCCGGCTGAAGCGCTTCGCCGCCTCTGTCCGGGCGGAAGGGACCCGCCATGTCGTGCTGCTGGGAATGGGTGGTTCAAGCCTCGCCCCGGAGGTGATGCGGGCCGTCTTGGGGGTGCAGCCAGGGGCCACGGCCTTCACCATGCTCGACTCGACCGACCCCGGTGCCATCCGCGCCGTGGAGAGAGGAATCCCGATTCGGGAGACGCTATTCATTGTCGCGAGCAAGTCAGGCACCACCATCGAGCCGAACTCCCTGGCCGCCTACTTCAAGGCCAGGCTGGAAGCGGCCGGGGT
>JACQEV010000359.1 GCA_016200385.1 Candidatus Methylomirabilota bacterium | reverse complement strand
GATTACCTGTCCTGTGCGATCGGGTCGCTCGCTGCCGGCTCCTACCGTGAGGTGTCCGGTCAGGTGAAGGGGGATGTTCTGGTCCGGCTCTCGGCCCTCAGCTCGGATCGATACATGCGCCTGCTGGGTGGAGATCGATATGAGCCGAAGCCTGGGGACCCACTCCACGATCTGCGGGGTGCAGGGCGCCACTGCCACTTGGTATATGGGCGTGCCTTCTTCCTGGAATGCCAGGCGATCAAGCGCGTCAGGGAGGAGATGGGGCTGACGAACGTCAAGCTGATTGCCCCGGTCTGCCGTACGCCGGAAGAGGCGCGGCGACTCCTCACGCTGCTGGAAAAGCACGGTTTAGTTCGGGGTGAGGACGGTCTGGAGATCTTTCTGCAGGTTCAGACCCCCAGCAATCTCTTCCTCATCGAACAGTTTGGTCGTCTCTTCGACGGCTTCATCGTAGAGGCTGAGGATCTCCCATCCTTGGCTACAGGCGTAGGCGAAGTCGGCCGCGACGACGGGCTCTTCAGGGAGGGGGCGGCGGCTGCGAGACGCTTCTGCGGCGAGCTGCTGAAGGGGGCGAGTCGGCTACGACCGCAGCGGAGGGTCGGCTTCTGCGCAAGGGACCCGGAGGCGATCCCCTCTTGGATTGCCTTCTTCGCCGGGATGGGAGCAGACTTTATCGCCACGCGGCCGAATAAACTGGCTGCGACGAGGCTGATCGTGGCCTACGCTGAGCTTGCCAGACAGGAGCGAAAACAGTTGGTGCTTCTGGAAGCGGACCCTGTCACAGGTCGCGAGAACATTCAGCTCGGCGTGCCGCTCGGGTGGCTAAAAGATCGGGCGAAGCGGTGGGCTCTGCATGCGGCAGGGCAGGTGTGGGAGCTCCCGGTCGATGGCAGGAGGGCCGCCGCCGCTTTCCTGGGCGCCATCGCGCCAAGGGTTCAGGTCGAACGCCCGGGAGAAAAGCACGAGCTGTTCTGCTGGCGTGTTGAGGATGTGGATGCAGTGAAGGAGAAGCGAGGGAAGGGGATAAGGTCGGTCAAGGTGCAACCGGTCGGTAGCCTGGATATTCGTGAACTGGTGGAGGTCGCTCAGCTCTGGAGTAATCAGGCCCGCGCCGCCGGTCGAAGGGGGCCAGAGGCCGACTCGGCTAAGGTTCGCAGGCTGATCAAGCGATTCGAAAACGCCAGAGCCGAGGCCGTCGCCCAGACGTTTACCACCGTAGTGACGGAGCTGTTCAGTAGAGAGATGCAGCAAGGGTAGTGGGAAGAGCATGCCCCCTGCAGAGCCGCGGGCGTCGTCCACTGACGGGCACACAGTGCGAGGGCTGATGATGGAAGCAGACATCTTGGAGCGAATCAACCGGGGAATCATCCTCAGGACCGGGGCGTATCTTACCAACGATCACTTCGTCCTGCCCTCGGGTCGCCATGCGCAGGAGTATGTGGAAAAGGCATTGGCCACCACCGAGCCGGGCTTCACCGAGGGGTTGGGAGACGTGATTGCCAAGCATTTCGCGGGCGAGCCGATCGATCTCGTGCTCACCACCGGCTACGGCGCTTCCCTCCTGGGCCATTGCGTTGCGCGTGCCCACCCCTCACGACCGCGCTTCATCTATGCCAGCAAGCAGCGCAACGGATCGGGTGCCAGCCAGGTCTCTCTTCCGAGAGAGTTCCGGCCGTACTTTGCGGGCGCCCCCAGAGTCCTGATTGTCGAAGACATCCTCACCACCGGAGAGACAGTGAGGGGGCTCATTGACCTGGTCAAATCACTGGGGGGCAGGGTGGTTGGGATCGGGACACTCTGGCGCAGGAGCAAGAAGGTGAAGTTCAAGTTCCCCCTATTCACTTTGGTCGATCGGGAATTCCCGACGTACGCGCCGAAGGACTGCCCGATGTGTCGGAAAGGCATTCCGATTAACCGAGAAACCTCCTCCGAGCCCACGTCGCAGACCTCCCGCCCAAGGGTAGCGAGCGCTCACTAAAGGCTATGCCTCGAATCGGCGCGTCTGCCCGTCGCTTTTCGGACTTGGAGGATGTGAGCCTCGAGTGGGAGGAATGCCTCTCCTTGGGGGAGCGCGCGGCCTCGGAGACCGGCACCTTTTCGCATTCGGTGCGGACAGTAGGCGAGAAGTTTGAAGCGATGCTCCCCTGTCCCAACCCGCGCTGTCAGGATGGAGGGCTCGAGGTTGGATTCCTCGTGGAATCGATGATCAGCGACCGGCTCAATGAAAGGATCGGGTTGCTGGTCTGCATCGGATGGGAGCGAGAGCAGGGCAGCAAGACGGCGAGAACCCCTTGCACAGCAGTGATCAGATATCGAATCCGGCTGAGCTATCGTGGGCCGGTCGGGCGGGTCCCCCGGAAGGACATGAATGGGAAGGGAGAGGAATCTTAACCACAACAACGATGATACTCACAGAGGAGCCTGGCGTGACCATCGTATCCTTGCTCTTGCGGGCGTGTATCGGTCTGGCTGTGCTTTCGGCATTGCTTCCCGCCCCCTCCTTGGCGGAGCCATTGACGGATTCTTCGTCTTCAGGCGTGGGAAACAGGACCGGCTTGAGAGTCACTGTAGCGGAGGAGACGGAGGCGATCGCGGCGCGAACCATCGCGCTTGCCGACAATTCGCCGGGGGGCGGAACGACGGGAGAGGCGGTCATCCGGCCAGAAGAAGGATTCCGGGCGGGAACGTGGCACGTGGGCTTGATGGGTGGCTACAGTGTCATTCATAAGGTGTTTCAGAATAGAGCAGCCAATGTTCACTTCGCCCCCCTGCTTCCGCAGATCGGCTACACGGTCACCGATGTGCATGGCCCTGTCCCGATCAGGGGCAGCGTAGAACTTATTCTTGAACCGACCTTCTTGATCACGACCTCGCCCAGCACGACGTTCGGCGAAGGCGCAAGCCTTCTGCTGCGGTATAATTTCGTGACGGGCACCCGGTGGGTGCCGTTCTTCGACCTTGGCATGGGAATTCTTCACTGGAACCTCCGCCTGCCCCATATCCTCGCAACCCAGTTCAACTTCACTCTTCAGCTCGGTCCAGGGGTTCATT
>JACQEV010000358.1 GCA_016200385.1 Candidatus Methylomirabilota bacterium | reverse complement strand
TGAGTCTGGTGATGGCGCTCATCGGGATCGCGTTCGCCCTGCGGACCGGCAAGGGAGGCATCATGGCCTGGACGGGGGCCTGCGTCGTGGTCGCCGTGTGCTACTGGCTCCTCCTCCTGGCCAGCATCAACCTGGGGCGGGGCGGCGTGCTTCCCCCGCTCGTCGCGGCCTGGCTTCCCAATGCCCTCTTCGTCGCCGCCGGCCTCGGGTCGGTGCTTACGGCCAAAGGCTGAAGAAGAGCGTTCACTGTTCACAGTTCACGGTTAGCTGCGACCGGCTGATAGAATTTTCTGTCCGTGAACCGTGAACTGTCAACTCTTAACCAGCTTACGTCCCCACGCTCCAGGACTCCAGGTAGCGCTGCTGCTCCGGCGTCAGCTCATCGATCCGGACTCCCATGGACGCCAGTTTCAACGCAGCAATCTGGGTGTCGATCTCCTTCGGCACCCGGTAGACGCGCTTCTCCAGCTTGCCCCTCTGCTTCACCGCGTACTCGGCCGAGAGGGCCTGGTTCGCAAAGCTCATGTCCATCACGCTAGGCGGATGGCCCTCGGCTGCCACCAGATTGATCAGACGACCCTCCCCGAGAACGATGATGCGCCGTCCGTCGTGCAGAACGTACTCCTCGACGAACTCCCGGGCCGTCCGCCTTGTCTTGGCGAGCCCTCCCAACGCCTCGAGATCAACCTCCACATTGAAGTGGCCGGAGTTGCAGACGATGGCGCCATCTTTCATGAGCTGGAAATGCTCCTCCCTGATCACATGGAGGTTCCCGGTCAGGGTGACAAACAGGTCGCCGATGCGCGCCGCCTCGGTGAGGGGCATGACGGAATAGCCGTCCATGACCGCCTCTAGCGCCTTCAGGGGCTCGGCCTCGGTCACGATGACGTTGGCACCCATCCCCCGAGCCCGCATGGCAACCCCCCTCCCGCACCACCCGTAGCCGCACACCACAAGGCGCTTGCCGGCCAGAAGCATGTTCGTCGCTCGGAGGATCCCATCGATCGTGCTCTGGCCGGTTCCGTACCGGTTGTCGAAGAGGTGCTTGGTATCGGCGTCGTTGACGGCAATGATCGGGTAGGCCAGGACCCCGTCACGCTCCATGCTCCTCAACCGGATGACGCCGGTGGTGGTCTCTTCGGTTCCGGCGATCACCCCCGGGAGCAGATCTTTGCGATCGGAGTGAAGCACCGAGATCGTGTCGGCCCCGTCGTCCATCGTGAGGTGTGGCCGGTGGGCGATGGCGCTTCCGATGTGCCGATAGTAGGTCTCCTTGTCCTCCCCCTTGATGGCGAACACCGGGATGTTGAAGTGCTGGACCAACGCGGCGGCGACATCGTCCTGCGTGCTGAGTGGGTTGGAGGCGCAGACCCGAACCTCGGCCCCCCCGGCCTTCAACGCGCGGGCCAGGTTCGCCGTCTCCGAAGTCACGTGCAGACATGCCGACACCCGTATCCCGCGAAGCGGCCGCTCCTTCTCGAACCGTTCCTCGATCATCGCCAGCACCGGCATCGAGCCGCGCCCCCATTCAATACGAAGGAGACCCTTGTCAGCCAGCCCGATATCTCGAATGTCGTAGTCCACGAATCCTCCGTAGAGAATGGTTCACGGTTCACAGTTCAGAGTTCACAGATGAGGCAGAAAAAGGACCATTGCATTGCCTGTCGGTGAACCGTGAACCGTCAACTGTGAACGCCTTTATGCTCCAAGCCTGCTGGCATCCTTCTTGAGCGCCTCGGCCTTGTCGGTCTGCTCCCAGGTGAAACCGGGCTCGTTTCGCCCGAAGTGGCCATAGGCGGCCGTCTGCTTGTAGATCGGGCGCCGCAGGTCGAGGCTCTTGATCATCCCGGCTGGGGTCAACTCGAAGTGCGTGCGGACCATCTTCATCAGCTCATCGTCCGGGATCACCCCGGTCCCCTTGGTATCCACCAGCACCGACACCGGGTCGGCGATGCCGATGGCGTAGGCCAACTGGATCTCGCATTTCTTGGCCAGGCCGGCCGCCACGAAATTCTTGGCAATATACCTGGCGGTGTACGACGCGGATCGGTCTACCTTGGTGGGGTCCTTGCCGGAGAAGGCGCCGCCGCCGTGGCTCCCGACCCCGCCGTAGGTGTCCGCGATAATTTTTCGGCCGGTGAGCCCGGTGTCCCCGTGGGGGCCCCCGATCACGAAGCGGCCGGTGGGGTTGATGTGGTAGTTGATCAGGTCCAGGTCCACCAGATCCTTGGGCAGGACCGGCAGGATGACCTTCTCAATGATGTCCTCCCGGAGCTGTTTCAACGGGACATCGGGGCTGTGCTGGGCGGCGATGACCACGGTATCGACTCGATTCGGCTTTCGATCGACGTATTCGATCGTCACCTGCGACTTGCCATCCGGCCGGAGGTAATCCAGGATCTCCTTACGCCGGACCTCGGCCAGGCGCCTCACCAGCTTGTGAGCCAGCATGATCGGCATCGGCATCAGCTCGGGTGTCTCGTCGGTCGCATAGCCGAACATCAAGCCCTGGTCCCCCGCCCCCTGGATATCGACCCCGAGCGCGATGTCAGGTGACTGTTCCTGAATAGCGTTGATGACGGCGCACGTCTCGTAATCGAAGCCGTACTTGGCCCTCGTATAGCCGACGTCCCGGATCGTCTCCCGGACGACCTTTGGGATTTCAACATAACACTTGGTGCTGATCTCCCCGGCCATAAAGGCCAGCCCCGTCGTCACCAGTGTTTCACAGGCAACCCGACCATACGGGTCCTGGGCAAAGATGGCGTCCAGGATTGCGTCGGAAATCTGATCGGCGATCTTGTCTGGGTGACCTTCTGTCACTGATTCCGAGGTGAACAGGTATCGTCTTGACGGCATAAATCGGTCCTCCTCCTCCGGGTTTCGGGTTTCGGGTTTGGCGTTTCAGGTGTAGGGGCGACCCGGCGGGTCGCCCCTACTCGAAACTCGAAACACAGGTGTCTAGGTCGGCGACTGTAACACACCCTCCCCGTTTGTCAAGAAAAAGCCTCCCCCTCCCGAAGCGGCACACGGGTTTCTATCGCCCGTTCCCACTTTCCCTGCGCCTTCAGGATAAGCTCGATCACCTCCCGGACCGCCCCGCGGCCACCGCCCCGTGCTGCCACATAGGCAACCTTGGCCTTCACCTCGTCGGCGGCATCGGCCGGCGCTGCCGAAAACCCCGCACGAGCAAGCAAGGGGAGGTCGTTCACATCGTCACCGACATAGGCGACCGCCTCATCAGTCAGGCCGTGGCGGCGCAGGAGCGTCTCATATGTCTCCACCTTGTTCGAAACCCCCTGGTGGATCTCAGGGATCCCCAGCTCCTTCGCGCGACGGGCAACAGCCCCCGAGACCCGTCCGGTTAGAATGGCAGTCAGCAACCCTGCCCGCTGGGCCGCGCGAACACCCAGTCCGTCCCTGACGGAGAACGCCTCGATCTCCGCCCCGTCAGCGCTGTAGAGGATTCGCCCGTCGGTGAGGACGCCATCGACGTCCATCATGATCATGCGTACCGACTTTGCCTTCTCACGGATCCCAGAGTCGAATGACATGGCCGTCTCGAGTCCAACGAGTCCGACGCGCGAGGTGCGAGATTTAGCGGGCGAGTCTGTCCTTCGCTTGCCTTGCACTGCATTTCATCACACCACCCCAGCCTTCAATAGGTCGTGTAGATGGATGACCCCCTCCGGC
>JACQEV010000335.1 GCA_016200385.1 Candidatus Methylomirabilota bacterium | reverse complement strand
GCCTGAAGCCGCGGACGGAAGAGGAGGCAGAGCGAGCCCTCAGGATGGGGATTCGCGACCTGGACCAAGTCTTCAGGATCTCCGATCTCGCCGGAGGAGGAGAGCGGGACATCATGTTCGCTGCAACCGGCGTGACCGACGGTGACCTCCTGAAAGGGGTTCGCTTCTTTGGGGGCGGGGCCAGAACACACTCCCTCGTGATGCACGCTAGATCAGCGACTGTCCGCTTCATCGACTCAACCCACCGCTTCGACCGGAAGCCGGTTCATTAGTGCCAGTCCAATTAACTTCGCCTAGCGGCGTTGCTGGTCCCCAGGGCACTCCCTGCGACGTACCTGATAGTGTACACCTCGGTCGGCCCTGGGGTCCGCGCCTTGCTATGCTCGTTTCTTGGCCCGGCACGGTGCCCACCAACTTGGGGGAAAATAGTTGGACGAGCACTAGGCCCGCCTTGTTCCAAGAGACGTTCAGAGTTCATAGTTGATAGTTCATAGTTTTGTGATAGGGAATATTTGGGCTCTGAACTATGAACAATGGACCCTGAACGCCGTTCCACCTTCAGATAGCAACAGAGAGGTACTGGGATAATGCACAATATCAAGGGCGTCCGGGGCGCCCCTGACATTCTGCCCCAGAAGTCTTCCAGGTGGCAGCGGATAGAAGAAGTGGCGCGCGCGGCCCTCCGACGATACGGGTACGCCGAAATCCGTACCCCCGTCTTCGAGCGGACAGAGGTGTTCATTCGCGGCATCGGCGAGGGGACCGACATCGTGGAGAAGGAGATGTACACCTTCACCGACCAGGGCCAGGAGAGCCTCACGCTTCGGCCCGAAGCCACGGCGCCGGTTGTCCGAGCCTACCTGGAGCATCAGATGGCCGCTCAGTCGGCCCTCGTGAAGGTCTACTATCTTGGCCCGATGTTTCGCCGGGAGCGCCCACAATCGGGGCGATACCGCCAGTTCCACCAGATCGGTGTGGAGGCGATCGGGTCTCACCAGCCGGCGGTTGATGCGGAGGTCATTGATCTGCTGTGGAAGCTCATGGTGGAGGAGTTCCGAATCCCTGGGCTGGAGCTGCGCCTCAACTCGATCGGTGATGTCGCCTGCCGGCCGGAGATCCGAGAGCGTATCCTCCGCTATATGCGGGATCGAGCGTCTGAGCTCTGCACGGATTGCCAGGGAAGACTGGGGCGGAATCCGCTCCGGATTCTGGACTGTAAACAGGAGGGATGCCAGCGGCTGGTGGCGGGGGCGCCGAAGCCGCTCGAGAGCCTGTGTGAGGCGTGCGCTGACCACTTTGCCCAGGTTCGGAGCCTGTTGGATTTGCTGAAAATCCCGTACACCGTTGACGACCGGCTGGTTCGTGGCCTTGACTATTATACCCGTACTGCCTTCGAAGTGGTGAACCCCCGCCTCGGGGCCCAGAATGCGCTGGCCGGCGGTGGACGA
Organism: Candidatus Methylomirabilota bacterium; assembly: GCA_016200385.1. Taxonomy (GTDB): domain Bacteria; phylum Methylomirabilota; class Methylomirabilia; order Methylomirabilales; family Methylomirabilaceae; genus Methylomirabilis. Next base: position 1,638 of record JACQEV010000335.1, on the reverse strand, counting down.
TACGACGGCCTGATTGAGGTGATGGGCGGGCCCCCCACTCCGGGGATCGGGTTCGCCATCGGCCTGGAGCGGGTGATGGCGTCGATTCCAGCGGAAGCAGACGCGCAGACCTCGCTTGACGGGGTGTACGTCGCCACGATAGGGCAGGAGGCGCACAGGACCGGAATGCTGCTGCTGCAGGAGCTGCGCCGCCGTGGGGTACGCGGATTGATCGACCTCGAAGGGAGAAGCCTGAAGGGCCAGATGCGTCAGGCCAATAAAGACCGGGTCCGCTACTGCCTGATCCTGGGTGAGGATGAACTGGCGAAGGGTCACGCGACGCTGCGGGATATGGCAAAGGCCGAGGAGCAATCCGTTCCTCTGGATCACGTCGTGGCGCGCCTCCTGGAGCTGGAAGGGGAGAGGACAGGGTAGGTGGAGCGCCTTTCACGGACAGACTACTGCGGAGAGTTACGAGAGGCCCACTTGGGCCGGCAGGTGGTGCTGATGGGGTGGGTGCACCGGCGGCGTGACCATGGTGGTCTCATCTTCGTCGATCTCAGGGACCGTGAGGGGGTCGTGCAGACGGTCTTCAACCCCGAGTCCCACCCGGAGGCCCACGAGGTGGCGAGACGGATGCGCTCGGAATTCGTGGTGGCGCTCAGTGGCGTCGTCCGTCCTCGCCCGCCTGGAACCGAAAACGCTGCGCTGCCGACCGGGGCGATCGAGGTCGCTGTCCAGCAGGCGTGGGTCCTCAGTGAAGCCAAGCCACCGGTTTTTCCGATCGAGGAGCAGACCGACGTTGCTGAAGAGATTCGACTGACGTACCGGTACCTCGACCTCCGCCGGCCATCGATGCTGCGAAACCTGCGCCTGCGGCACAAAGCCTACCAAGCGGTCAGAGGGTACCTTGACCGGCACGGCTTTGTCGAGGTGGAGACCCCTGTTCTCACCAAAAGCACACCCGAAGGGGCGCGGGACTACCTGGTCCCAAGCCGGCTGAACCCCGGGCAGTTCTACGCCCTGCCACAGTCGCCCCAGCTCTTCAAGCAACTCTTGATGATCGCGGGCTTCGACAGGTACTACCAGATCGTCAAGTGCTTCCGGGACGAGGACCTCCGGGCCGACCGGCAGCCGGAGTTCACCCAGATCGACATCGAGATGTCGTTTGTGGATCGGGAAGACGTCCTCTCGACGATGGAAGGCTTGGTCGTGGCGCTCTTTGAAGTGGCAGGAAAGCCCCCCCTCCAGAGGCCCTTTCCGCGACTGACATACCGCGAGGCGATCGAGCGGTTCGGCCTCGACGCGCCGGATACCCGATTCGGGATGGAGCTTCACGACCTGACCGAGGCATTACGCGGGGTCGAGGTCAAAGCATTTGCCGAGCCGATCGCGCGAGGCGGCGTCGTGAAAGGGATGAACGCGAAGGGCGCCGGCTCGTTCTCAAGGGCCGAGCTCGACGCCTTGGTGGAGTTTGCCAAGGGCTTTGGGGCCAAGGGCCTCGCCTGGTTCAAGGTAGGAGTGGATGGGATACAATCGCCCCTCGCCAAGTTCCTGGGGCCGATTCACCTTGAACGCCTGCAGGAGCGACTGAAGGGGGAGGAGGGGGACCTGTTGTTGCTGGTCGCCGACGACCCGAAGACGGCCGCGGAGGCGCTG
>JACQEV010000364.1 GCA_016200385.1 Candidatus Methylomirabilota bacterium | reverse complement strand
TTCTTCGTCGATCGCTTCATCGCCGGCTTCACAGTCGGGGCAGTTAAAGGATAGGGGCGGGGGCCCTGGCGGTGTGCCGTATTTGATGTGTTGCCTCTCGGATCGCTTGCCTTCAAACGGTTCCCACTAATCGACATCCCACCAGTTCGACCAGAATCCGACCCTGACCTGAACGATCTCCTCGGATTCACTCTTCCAGACTACCCATGACGACCCCTTCCTGTGATATGTTAGGGTTGGGTCTGAACTCTCCCGCCGGGTTCGTCCAGCGCGCCACCCTCGAGACCGTGGAACGCCTGGTGCTCAATGAATCTATGGGAGGAAGGACATGGTCGGAAAAGACCGGCTTCAGGAACTCCTGGATTTCGCCGTAGAGGCAGCCCGGCAGGCTGGACAGATCACTCTGGAATATTTCCAGACCGCTCTCAGGCTGGAGCGAAAGCCGGACCGGACCTTCGTGACGGCGGCCGACCGCAAGGCCGAGGAGAGGCTCCGTGCGCTGATTCGGCAGGCCTATCCGGATCACGGCATTCTCGGAGAGGAGTTCGGGGAAGAGCCGAGCAAGTCCGGCTGGACCTGGATCATTGACCCCCTTGATGGCACCGCTTCCTTCATCCACGGCGTGCCGCTCTTCGGCGTCCTGCTCGGACTGGAAACAAATGGGGAGGTCGTCGTGGGGGTGGCGAATTTTCCGTCGTTAGGCGAGCTGGTCTCGGCGGCCAAGGGAATAGGCTGCTTCTGGAATGGACGCCGGGCCGCGGTCTCCGTTGTGGAGAACCTCGAGGAGGCGTTGCTTCTCTACACCGACAGCGCCAGCTTCGCACCCCATGGCCGCGAGGGAGCCTTCCGCCGTCTGCTCGCGGCCACCCAGATGAACCGGAGCTGGGGCGATTGCTACGGACACATTCTGGTCGCGACAGGGCGCGCGGAGGTGATGCTCGATCCGGTGATGGAGGTCTGGGATTGCGCCGCTCTGCTCCCGATCCTGCAGGAAGCAGGCGGGACCTTTACGGATTGGGGAGGACGGCCCAGTATTCGTGGCAGGAACGCCATCTCAACCAATGGAAAACTGTTCGAGCAGGTGATGCGAATTGTTGCAGAGAGCGACTAGTGCCGTTCCAACTATTTACGCCGGAACAGTGAGGCTTCGGTGAAAAAGACATGTGTGCTAGATACCCCTCTGCCTTTAGCCGTAACACGTTGGAACGGCACTAGTACCGGAACTCTCAGCCTCCAGAGGCCAAACGTGCGAAACCGAAACGGGCGCCCCGCGTGGATCCGGAAGCGCCCGTTGGAATTCTGCGGCAGGCCGTTATCGCTCCTGGTACTTCCCCCGTTCTTTCTCCATCGCCTCCTTGCCAGCCTGGTAGGCGGCGCTCAGGATAGACTTCTTCTCATCAAAGATCTCTTTGCCCTCATCGAGCACATCCTCGACCCGATCCCTCAGATCATCCGCGAGATTGACAGACCGATCCTTCAGATCTGTCGCCAGCCCTCGGAGCCGAGCGCGGGTTTGTGGGCCTCCCTCCGGGGCAAACAGCAAGGCCAGACTCGCGCCAAGCGCCCCGCCAAGGAGAAACGCCAGCGCGAGGGAAGCCGGTGCACATCCCCGTTCTTCGCTCATGTCCGTCACCTCCTTCCTAGCAGCCGTACGATCAGCGTCCGAAGGCCAACCCGAAGGCCGGCCATGACGGCAGCCCCGGTGATCAGCTTCGGAAAGACGATATGCCGGATCAATTGATTCGCGTACCGGACCGTCTGCCCCGTCTCGGCGATCGCCTCAAGCGTCCCGCCCACTTTCTCGATCCCACCTGTCACTTGTTCGGACGCACGATTGAGGTTCCGGATGGCCTCTTTCAGATCGATCAGCGCAGGTCGCATCTCGAGCTCAACAACCCTCAAAAAATCCTCAGTCTGGCGCAGCGTTCGCCGAAGCTGCATGAAGGCGGGCACCATCCCGAGTACCAGGAGGAGGAACAGCACCACGAGAGACCAAAGAGCGAGTGGGACCGATAGCATCGCGCATCCTCACGGAGGGTTGAGCAGAATAGAGTCACACTGTAGCAAAGCCGCCAAACGACGTCAAGGGGAAGATGCACCTGCAAAAGGGGGGTAGGATGAAGCCACTGGATGGGATTCGGATCGTCGATCTCTCGAGGATACTCGCCGGGCCGTACTGTTCGATGTTGCTTGGCGACATGGGGGCCGAGATCATAAAGATCGAGAGCCCTGATCATGGTGACGATACGCGGGGCTGGGGCCCACCCTTCATCGACGGAGAGAGCGCGTATTTTCTCAGCATTAACCGGAATAAGAAGAGCCTCACGCTCAATCTGAAGGCGGGGCAGGGGAAGGACCTCCTGACGCGCCTGATCGGCCTCTCCGATGTTCTCATCGAGAACTTCCGCCCCGGAACGCTTGGGCGGCTGGGCTTCGGTTACGAGCAGGTCCGGGCCATGAACCCCAGAATGGTCTTTGCCTCGATCTCCGGGTTCGGACAGACCGGGCCGTTGGCCGGCAGGCCCGGGTACGATCTGATCGCGCAGGGTGAAGGGGGGATCATGAGTGTGACCGGCTTTCCCGATGGCCCGCCCACGAAGGCTGGAACGCCGATCGCCGACATCGCCGCGGGGATCTTTGCCGCCCAGGGGATCCTGCTGGCGCTCTATGCCCGGGAGCGGACCGGACGGGGCCAACTGGTGGATGTCTCGATGCTGGACGGGCAGGTTGCCCTTCTGACCTTTCAGGCCGGCATCTACTTCGCCACCGGCGAGTCTCCCGGGCGGATGGGCAACCAGCACCCAACGATCGTGCCGTACGAGACCTTTCGCTCCAAGGACGGCTACATCAATCTTACGATCGGCAATACCAACCTGTGGCGCACGTTCTGTAAGGCGATCGGACGGGAGGAGCTTTCCGCCGACCCTCGGTTCGGCACAGAGTCGTCTCGGGTCGAGAACCGGAATGCCTTAAAGCCGATAATGGACGCAATCGTGGCAGAACGGACCACCCGGCAATGGCTGGAGTTACTGGAGAGGGCCGGCGTCCCAGCAGGCTCCGTCAACTCCGTCGCCGAGATCTGCGAGCACCCGCAGATCAGGGCGCGCGAGATGGTGGTCGAAGTGCCGCACCCGACGCTCGGCTTCGTCAAGGTAAGCGGCGTTCCGATCAAGTTGTCGGACACACCAGGCGCAGTCTCAATAGCGCCACCACTGCTCGGCCAGCATACAGCAGAGATCTTGGAGAGTCTGCTGGGGTATAGCGTGGAAGAGGTCGCTGAATTGCGGAAGGCTGGTGTGGTGTGACTCCCTAGGCCTTCGTCAGGACCAATTCGCCGCGGGCCGCATCGGCTTTGATGGTATCGCCTTCGGTGAACTCCCGTTCCAGTAGCCGGCGGGCCAGCGGATCCTGCAACAGCCGCTGAATAGTCCGCTTGAGCGGCCGCGCGCCGAAGACCGGATCGTACCCCTCCTTTGCCAGGAACTCCTTGGCCTTGTCGGTGACCTCGAGACTGAGCTTCTTCTCGGCCAGCCTCTTCTCCAGCCGTTTGAGCTGAATCTCCACAATCTGCTTGATCTGGGAGAGCGACAGAGTGTGGAAGATCAGGATCTCATCCACCCGGTTGAGAAACTCCGGCCGGAAGTGTGCTCTGACCGCCTCCATGATCAGTTGTTTCATCTTGTCGTCATCCCGGCCAGCCAACTCCTGGACGACCTGGCTTCCCAGGTTGCTGGTCATGATAACGATCGTGTTCTTGAAATCCACCGTCCGGCCCTGCCAGTCAGTGAGCCGGCCATCGTCGAGGACCTGGAGCAGGACGTTGAAGACATCGTTGTGGGCCTTCTCGATCTCGTCCAGAAGCAGGACAGAGTATGGGCGCCGCCGAACCGCCTCGGTGAGCTGGCCCCCCTCCTCGAACCCGACGTAGCCGGGCGGCGCGCCGATCAAGCGGGAGACAGTATGCTTTTCCATGTACTCACTCATATCCAGACGGACCATCGCCCGCTCATCATCGAAGAGGAACTCGGCCAGCGCCCGGGCGAGCTCGGTCTTGCCGACCCCCGTCGGTCCCAGGAAGATGAAGGAGCCAATCGGTCGGTTCGGGTCCTGCAGGCCTGACCGGGCTCGGCGGATCGCGTCGCTGACTGCGGTGATCGCCTCGTACTGCCCGACCACCCGCTCCCTGAGTTTGTCTTCCATGGTCAAGAGCTTCTGGGTCTCCCCCTCCAGCATCTTGGAGACCGGGATCCCGGTCCATTTGGAGACGACTTGAGCGACGTCTTCCTCGTCCACCTCTTCCTTGAGCATGGCGCCGTCTTTCTGGATCTGTTGAAGGCCTCGCCTTTCGGCCTCCAACTCTTTCTGAAGGGAGGCGAGCACACCGTAGCGGAGCTCGGCGACCTTCCCCAGCTCACCCTGGCGCTCGGCCATCTGCTCCTGGAGTTTCGCCGCCTCGATCCGCTCCTTGAGGCTCCGGATCCGCTGGATGAATGCCTTCTCCTGTTCCCAACGGGCCTTGAGCCCGTCTTCCTTGCTTCGGATCTCCCGGCGCTCGGAGGCGATACGCTCCATCCGTTCTTTGGACGCTAGATCAGTTTCCTTCTTGAGGGCTTCGCGCTCGACCTCAAGCTGTCGCGCCCGCCGATTCAGCTCGTCCAGCTCCGTCGGCATGCTATCGATCTCCATCCGGAGCCGCGACGCCGCCTCATCGATCAGATCGATGGCCTTGTCCGGCAGAAACCGGTCGGCGATGTACCGGTTGCTCAGGACCGCCGCCGCCACCAACGCCGAGTCCTTGATTCGGACGCCGTGGTGGACCTCGTACCGTTCCTTCAGCCCTCGGAGGATCGAGATGGTGTCCTCCACCGACGGCTCGCCGACCAGGACCGGTTGGAACCGCCGCTCAAGGGCGGCGTCCTTCTCGACCCGCTTCCGGTATTCATCGAGCGTTGTCGCCCCCACGCAGCGCAGTTCGCCCCGGGCGAGGGCCGGCTTCAGCATGTTCGAAGCGTCCACAGCCCCCTCGGCAGCACCCGCGCCAACCAGCGTATGCAGCTCGTCGATGAAGAGGACGATCTGCCCCTCCTGCTCGATGACCTCTCGCAGGACTGCCTTAAGCCGGTCCTCGAACTCCCCACGGTACTTGCTGCCCGCCACGAGGGCTCCGATGTCCAGCGCCAGCACACGTTTGTTCTTGAGCGACTCCGGCACGTCGCCGTTGACGATCCGCTGGGCCAGCCCCTCCACGATCGCGGTCTTCCCCACGCCAGGCTCTCCGATCAGGACCGGGTTGTTCTTGGTCCGCCGCGCCAACACCTGGATCACGCGGCGGATCTCATCGTCACGGCCCACGACTGGATCCAACTTGCCCTTTCTCGCCAGATCGGTCAGGTCGCGGGCGTACCGTTCCAGCGCCTGGTACTTCTCCTCCGGGGCCTGGTCGGTGACGCGCTGGCCCCCACGAATCTCCTGCAAGGCCGCGTAGATCCCGTCTTTCGTAATCCCGGCCTCACGCAGTAGCCTCCCGACAGCGCCAGCAGGCTCGTCAGCTATGGCCAGGAGGAGATGCTCGGTGCTGACATACTCATCCTTGAGGCGCTCCGCCTCACTGAGGGCCGCGTTCAGGACTTTGTCTAGGCGGGGAGTGATGTAGGTCTGACCCTGGGTCACGCCGGAGACCTTAGGAAGCCGCTTGAGCTCCTCCATCAGGAGTGCGGCGAGTTGGCCGGGGTTCGCCTCGATCTTCCTCAAGATCGGCTGGACCGCCCCCTCCGCCTGCTCGACAAGGGCAAGCAACAGGTGCTCGACGTCAATCGCCTGATGCTGATGCTCCTCGGCCTGCTTCTGGGC
>JACQEV010000371.1 GCA_016200385.1 Candidatus Methylomirabilota bacterium | reverse complement strand
TGATTCACACCTATTCCCTGATCCACGACGACCTGCCCGCCATGGACGATGATGATTTTCGACGTGGCCGGCCGACCTGCCACAAGGTCTATGGCGAGGCGATGGCCATCCTCGCGGGTGACGCCCTCCTGACCCAGGCCTTCATCCTCTTGTCTGGCGAGCCAGCTCCCGGTCAGGTTGACCCAAAAGCCCGCCTCAGAGTGATCCACGAGATCGCCCAGGCCGCAGGGAGCAAGGGCATGGTCGGAGGGCAGGTGGTGGATATCCTGCACGAGGATCGAGAGGTCGATCTGCCCACCCTGCAGTATCTGCACACGCACAAGACCGGAGCCTTGATCCGGGCCTGCCTGCGTGTTGGCGGCATCCTCGCATCGGCCGCGCCCGAGCAGATGGAAGCGCTTACCCGCTATGGGGAGCGAATCGGGCTCGCCTTTCAGATTGTTGACGACATCCTCGATCTGGAAGGAAGCCTGGAGGCGCTGGGGAAGCGAGCAGGGAGCGACCTGCGCAAGAAGAAGGCCACCTTCCCCGGCCTTCTGGGAATCGAGGAGTCGCGCCAACGCGCTCATCGACTGGTAGAAGAGGCGAAGCAGGCTCTGGGTGTCTTTGGCGACCGGCGCGCGGCGCTCGGGGCGATCGCCGATTTCGTTGTGACGCGACAGAGGTGATGCGCCATCTTCCTTGTTCAATTCGCAATCACGATGGGGTGTTCAGGTGGCGAGGTCTACGGTCCCCTCACGCTGGCCTCCTCCCCTCAGTGCAGAAGGCAGGGATGAGGGGGAAGCCCGGGCGGGTTCGCCTGGACCTCGCCATGCTGGAACGGAGGCTGGCCCCCAGCCGGGAGCGGGCAAGGGCGCTGGTCCTTGCAGGCAAAGTCCTGGTTGATGGCCAGGTGGTGGACAAAGCAGGGACATTGATTGACGTGGGCGCCGGGATTGCGCTCAAGGCCGCCGAGCACCCTTACGTGGGTCGAGGCGGAGTGAAGCTTCAGGGCGCGCTGGAGACCTTTGCCATCAGCGTTGCCGGGCGCGTCTGCCTCGATCTTGGCGCCTCGACCGGGGGGTTTACGGACTGCCTGCTCCGTAACGGCGCGGCCCTGGTCTATGCCGTTGACGTCGGGCACGGACAGCTCGATCCCACGCTCAGGGCCGATCCCAGGGTTGTGGTCATGGAGCGGACCCACGCGGCAACACTCACGCCGGCCGACTTCCCAAAACGGCCAGACCTCGCGACCGTCGATCTATCGTTCATCTCCCTCGCCTCGATTCTCCCGGTCCTGCCTCCGCTTCTCGGGGACCCGGGAGAGATCCTCGCCTTAATCAAACCGCAGTTCGAGGTCGGGAAGGGCCGGGTCGGAAAGGGAGGCGTTGTCCGTGATCCCGCGTTGCATCGGGAGGTCATTGCGACTATCGGCAGGCGAGCCGTTGAGTTGGGGCTCAGGATCCTTGGTGCGGCCCCATCCTGTCTGCTCGGGCCGAAGGGCAACCGCGAGTTCTTCATCTACCTGAGTCGTGGCTCTGCTGCGCCCAGTCGAAGGGAGGAAAGGTGAAACGGGTCGGCATTATCGCCAAGCCGCATAAGCCAGAAGCCCGGACTGTGCTTCAGGAGCTGCTTCCCTGGCTCGAGGCCAGGGGTGTGGAGCCGGTTCTGGATGTGGACACTGCCGCATTGGCCGGGATGCCCGCTGGTCAGCGCAAATCCGACCTCCCCGGGCTTGTGGATCTCCTCCTGGTCCTAGGTGGCGACGGGACGCTCCTGTCGGTGGCCCGCCTGGTTGGACCGCGGGATGTGCCGATCCTTGGGGTCAACCTTGGCGGCATGGGGTTTCTCACGGAGGTGACCCTGGAGGGGCTCTATCAGGCCCTTGAAGCGGTCTTTCAGGGAACCTATGAATCCACCCAGCGGATCCTGCTGAGCGCCACGGTCCACCGGCAGGGAGAACGGATCGCCGAGTATGTCGCGCTGAATGACGCGGTCATCAACAAGGGCGCTTTGGCCCGGATGATCGAGTTGGAAACCCATATCGATGGGCAGTATGTCACCACGTTTCGGGCCGACGGGCTGATTCTCTCCACCCCGACCGGCTCGACCGCCTATTGTCTCGCTGCCGGCGGTCCGATCGTGTACCCCACACTCCGCGCGCTTGTGGTGACCCCGATCTGCCCTCACATGCTGAACCTCCGTCCCCTTGTCATCCCCGACGCCGCAAAGGTCGAGATCGTGCAGGGGTCCGCGAACGAAAACGCCTACCTCACCCTGGATGGCCAGGTCGGCTTTGCCCTGCGCCATCGTGATGTGGTTCAGGTCGTCCGCTCGGACCATACCATCACCCTGCTGAAGACTCCCGGGAAGAACTACTTCCAGATCCTTCGCGCCAAGCTGAAATGGGGCGAGTAGTAAGGCCGTGCTCCGCGAGCTGAGCATCACACACTTCGCCTTGATTGACGAGCTGCGTGTGGAGTTCGGCGCCGGGCTCAATGTCCTCACGGGCGAGACGGGCGCCGGCAAGTCGATCCTGATCGACGCGTTAGGCTTGGCGCTCGGGACGAAGGGCGAGGCTGAGCAGATTCGAACCGGGGCCGAAGAGGCGACAGTGGAAGCCGCGTTCGATCTGGTGGGTGAGGAGGCTCGCCGTCCGCTGGCTGATTCGGGCATCGAGTGCCTGCCCGATGAGTTCCTTGTGGTGCGGCGTCTCCTGCTGCGAGAGGGAAAGAGCAAGGCATATGTGAATGGTCGCCTCTCGTCCGCGGCGTTGCTTCGGGACCTCGCCGAACTCCTGATCGAAGTCCATGGTCAACATCAAGGACCTGGCCTCACCCAGCCGAGCCGCCAACGGCTCCTCCTCGACGCGTATGCAGGCCTGACGGGCGATGTGGCGGCCTTCCGGGTTCTGTACAACAGGCGGCAGGCCCTCAGAGAGGAACTGGGGTCTCTTCAGGCGGGGGAGCGGGAGAAGGCCCAGCGTATTGACCTGCTCCAGCATCAGCGTGGGGAGATCGCCGCTGCTCGCCTGACCGACGGAGAGGAAGAGGAGCTGATTCAGGAGCGGACGATCCTGGCCCACGTCGCCTCGATCCAGGATGCGGCCGCCCAGCTCAGAGACTATCGGGAGGGTGTGGAGTTTGACCCAGAACGCCTGGAGCAGGTGGAGGTCAGGCTGCACGAAGTCGGCAAGCTGAAGCGAAAGTACGGCGGCTCGATCGCCGAGATCCTCAAGTTTGCGAGGTCGGCTGACGAAGAGCTCCATCGGCTCATGCGCTCGGAAGAGAGAGGGCTGGAGGTAGAGCGGGAGCTCGGGGCATTGGAAGCCAACCTCTCGCAGCAGGCGGCCGCCCTCACAGCCCGACGGACGGCGGCGGCTGCTCGATTGGCCATGGCAGTGCGTCAAGAGCTGCAGGCCCTGAGAATGGAGAAGGCGGCCTTTGCCGTTCAGGTCAGGGCGCGCCCCGGGTCCGGCGGTTCTCACCTTGAGGCGAGCGGGGCGGATGAGGTGGAGTTCCTGATCGCGCCGAATCCAGGCGAGGAACTGAAACCCCTCGGACGAATCGCCTCTGGCGGTGAGCTGTCCCGCGTGATGCTTGCCATCAAAGCGATCCTCGCGGCCTCCGACCAGATCCCGACGCTCGTCTTTGACGAGGTGGACGTGGGGATCGGGGGCGGGATGGCCGAGGTGGTGGGACAGAAGCTTTGGGCCATCGGCAGAGAACGACAGGTCCTTTCCATCACTCATCTTCCCCAGATCGCGGCCCTGGCCGACCGGCACCTTTCGATTTCCAAGCGGGTCAAGGGGACTCGGACTGAAACCGCTGTCCAGGTCCTAGATGGCGAGGAGAAGGTCCGAGAGATCGCGCGGATGCTCGGGTCGAAAGGGCGATCCCGTACCCCGATCCAACATGCCCAAGAGATCCTGGAGGCCGCCCGTCGGTGGAAGGCGGCAAATTCGAGGCCTTGATCCGCTTGACTCAGTCCTCAATCGTAAGGGTTACCCCAAATGGGGTGGCCCCTCCCCAAACCGGTTGGACAGCATGGCGTATGCCCTCCAGCGAACGCCATGCCCGTCTGGGTGAGCTTCGTAAGTACTTGGATTTATTTGCTAAAATCATTTGTAGGCGAATTCGAATCTTGGCACTGCTCCTGCACTACCAGCGAGATAGCGAGATCGTTTATGTCCGCTTCTGATGATGCGATGACGAAAGCGGGAAGGAGGTAACTCGAATCGATGGTGAAGAAACTCGTTGTGACAGTGATGGCGGTCCTCTTCAGCCTCTCCGTCTCTGGCCTGGGCTTTGCCGCTGAGGAGAAGAAGTCCGCTGCCCCCGCGGCGCCTGCTGCGGAGAAGGCGGCCCCGGTCAATCCCTGTGAGGGTGGCAAGGGGATGACCAAGAAGAAGGCCAAGAAGAAGGTGGCGAAGAAGAAGGTTAAGAAGGACGAGGGCGGCGTCACGATGGACCCGCTGCCGGCGGAGAAGAAGTGATCCCTCTTCTTCCGACGATATGACGTCGAAACTGGAAAGGAGGTGACTCGAATCGATGATGAGAAAACTGGTTGTCATGGTAATGGCGGTCCTCTTCAGCCTCTCCGTTGCTGGCTTGGGCTTTGCCGCTGAGGAGAAGAAACCCGCCACCACCCCTGCGCCTGCTGCGGAGAAGGCAGCCCCGGCCCAGCCCTGCGCCGGTGGTCAGAAGGAGACCCCCAAGAAGAAGAAAAAGAAGGCAGCAAAGAAGAAGGTTAAGAAGGAGGAACCCGCTGCCACGATGGCGCCGGCAACACCACCTGCGCCAAAGTAAGCGCTTCTTTTCTGGTTTGAACTGGTTAAAAGGCACCCCGCTCGTAGCGGGGTGCCTTTTATTTTCTTGACACTGAGAGGGGGGTGGGATAGATATACGCCATCTCGCCAGAGTCGGGCGGGGTTGGGTCCGCCGACGGCGGAAACAGGGAAAACGGTGACGTCCTGCACCCGAAGACGGTGCGGGACCAGGCCGTTGCTGCCCCGCAACTGTAAGCGGC
>JACQEV010000342.1 GCA_016200385.1 Candidatus Methylomirabilota bacterium | reverse complement strand
GTGTACATCGCCACCGCCAAGACGGCGATCTCCGTCTCACAGATGGGGAAGTTGACAACCGGATTGCAGTTGGCAACGGTGCTGGGGACGATGCTCAGGAATGTGACAGGCGGGGTGGAGCCGTACTTGCCAGTTCTCATCTATATTACGACAGCGGTGACGATCTTCTCCGGACTCGAGTACGTCCTGCGGGGCACAAAGTTGCTCAGCGCTTAAAGGGGGATCTGGGTTTCCAGGGGAGCAAGGCAAGCCGACGGCGAAGGCCTGGTAGCACCACCGTCGCCTGAATTGCCTCGATAACTTGGAGGTCAGTAAGGGTCCCTTCGGGATAGTCTACGAACGCCTGACCGGTCTCCAGCTCCACGCGAGCTGCTGTGACGCCCTCGAGCCCCTCCAGGGCTCTTCTTACCCGATCTGCTCAAAGGCCACAGAGCATTCCCTTTACATCGAGGACCTTCCGCCGGCGTCGTTTCGCAGGCCCATGGGGGCGATCAGAGAGGATCCGTGCTTCCGGCTTGACAAAGAGGTTCCGTGGTTTCATCGTGGGCGCTCTCGAAAGGATGGCGTCGCGGGCCAAGTCCTTCAATGAGAGCCTATCTCCATTCCTTCTTCCTGGCAAGCCGAAACTGATGGCCATAACCGATGCCACTCGCACAGCGATTGTGCGCTCAGAGGGCTGATCCATGACTTCCCTTCCTGTGGTGGCGATCGTCGGGCGCCCCAATGTGGGGAAATCGACACTCTTCAACCGGCTCGTGGGCGGGCGAAAGGCGATTGTGCACGACGAGCCGGGCGTCACCAGGGACCGGCTTTACGCGACGACCGAATGGAAAGGCCGCGCATTCATCCTTGGTGACACCGGAGGTTTTGAGCCCGATGCCACAACGGGTCTCCCTGCCCTGGTAGCCGCACAGGTGCAGCACGCCGTCCAGGAAGCCGCGTTGATCCTCTTCGTGGTCGATGCGCGCGAGGGAGTGTCGCCCCTGGATCTGGAGATTGCTCGGCTGCTTCGGCGACAAACCCGCTCGCGCATCTTCGTGGTGCCGAACAAGGTCGATCAGCCAGCACAGGAGAGCCGGACGTCTGAGTTCTTTCGCCTGGGGTTTCCAGAGATCGTCCCAGTATCGGCCGAGCACGGACTGGGGGTCGCGGAGCTCGCCGACCTGATCGTCGACACGCTGCCGCCCGCGGCTGCGGAATCGGAGAAAACAGCCGTCCGAGTGGCTGTGGTGGGTCGACCGAACGTGGGCAAATCCTCGTTGGTCAACCGGATTCTCGGGCAGGATCGGGTGCTCGTGAGCGAGCAGCCGGGCACCACGAGGGACGTGATCGACACCCCGTTCACCTACAAAGACACGAACTACGTTCTGATCGACACCGCCGGTCTCAGGTCACGCAGCAAGGTCCAGTGGCCGTTGGAGCGATTCAGCGTGCTCAGGACGCTGCGGGCTGTCGAACGGTCCGACGTGGCCCTCATCCTCTTGGATGGGCCCCTCGGGGTCACGGAGCAGGATGCCAAGATCGCCGACTACGTGCAGGACGCCGGATGTGGAGCGATCGTCGTCGCCAACAAGTGGGATCTGATGCCACGCGGCGCAGATGCCAAGCAGCAGCTCACGCTCCAGATCCGTGAGCGTCTGAGACACCTGGACTACGCCCCTATCGCTTTTATCTCCGCACTCACCGGCTTCCAGGTCCCGACGCTCTTCTCCCTGATGAATACCGTCGCGCACGCCAGATCCCGCCGGATTCCGACCCCTCAGATCAACACCCTCATCGGTGAGGCCGTCCGTAGGCATCCCCCACCCTCGCAGGGGAAGCGGCCGGTCCGATTCCACTACGCCACGCAGGCCGCTGGGCCACCCCCGACCTTTCTGCTCTTTGTGAGCGACCCTCGCGGTGTGTTGGTTCCGTACCGACGCTATCTGATCAATCAACTCAGAGAAGCGTACGGGTTTGTCGGGACACCTATCCGTTTGGTCCTAAAAGGCAAGCGGACGTAACCGTCGGAATTGCGACACACCGCCGACCTGTGAGGTTCTTGACGCCCTGGCATGCTCCCCTCGCCATCCTCACTTCTGACCGGTGTTGCGCGTGTTGGGCCGGAAGGAGATGGATAAGAGGCGGCCAGGAAGGAGGTCAGGTCTCTTGCGAGAGACCAAAAGCTTTCGAGTGTCCTCACGATTCGGTAACAGCCACCGTACAACGCGGGTGAGAGAAGCGAGTGAGATCTCTATTTGATATAGATCATGGACATTCTTGATTTCAATCATAGAAACTCATTGATGTGTGTAATAGCCTACAACATGGCTCCGCGTGCCCGTTTATCGGCTGCGACCGGATGCGTGCAGAGGAGAACTATTGCTTGACAGTTGTCCGCCGTCCATGTTAGCTTGCGCGCATCTGGCAGCGGAGAACGCTGATTACTGCGATTACTGCTTTGTAGGGTGGGCGGACTCTAAAGCCCCACGGCCTTATACCGAATGCGCCGCGTGTGTGGTTGGCATACCTCGGGGCTATCCAGTGCCGCACAAACCATGGTGGAGGTCACTGCTTCAGCCGCCTCTCCACCGATTTCAAGCCTTCTGTTCCCCATGGATGTCGTGTCTCAAGACCGGGCGCTATAGAACGCGTGGCCGCCATTCCTTGCCAATGATGGCTGCCGAGGCGGCGGAACGCGGGTCACGAAGGGAGGTCAATCATGAAGGGTGTTCAGAAGCTTCAGCCACCAAAGGAGGGCCACCCGATCACCTTGAAAGGTGGACAGTTGGTCGTCCCGGATCATCCGATCATCCCCTTCATCGAGGGTGATGGCACCGGCCGCGACATCTGGCGCGCGTCGGTTCGCGTGTTCGACGCGGCGGTGAAAAAGGCGTATGGCGGCAAGCGCCGTATTGTCTGGTTCGAGGTTTATGCCGGGGAAAAGGCGTTTAATACGTTCAATAACTGGTTGCCAGACGACACAGTCGAGGCCTTCCGCACCTACCTGGTCGGCATTAAGGGACCGCTCACGACACCGGTAGGGGGCGGCATTCGAAGCCTTAACGTCGCGCTGCGCCAGATGCTGGATCTCTACGTCTGCCTCAGGCCAGTCCTCTATTTTCGCGGCGTGCCGAGCCCCGTGAAACACCCCGAGCTGGTCGATATGGTGATCTTCCGGGAGAACACAGAAGACATCTATGCCGGCATCGAGTGGGAAGCGGAATCGCCTGAGGCCAGGAAGATCATCGCGTTTCTTCAGACCGAGATGAGCGTGAAGAAGATCCGGTTTCCGAAGACCTCGGCTATCGGGATCAAGACTATCAGCCGAGAAGGAACTGAGCGCCTCGTCGATGCGGCGATTCAGTACGCCCTCCGCCATAAGCGGAAGTCCGTCAATATTGTGCACAAGGGTAACATCATGAAGTTCACGGAAGGGGCCTTCAGGGATTGGGGCTATGCACTGGCCGCCAGCAAGTACAGGAACGAGACGGTCAGCATTCGGGAGAGCTGGATCCTCGACAACGCGGAGAAGAATGCCAATCTCACGGTCGAGGAGAACGCCCAGGCGATCGAGCCCGGTTACAAAGATATGACACCCGACCAGCAGGCGACGGTCCGCAAGGAAGTGGAGGCGGGCCTCGCGCTATGGCCGACGCACGGTGATGGCAAATGGAAGCGCAAACTGATGATCAAGGATTCGATCGCGGACGTCACGCTGCAGCAGACCATTACGCGGGCTGATGAGTTCGATGTCATCGCCACACCGAACCTCAACGGCGACTATCTCTCCGACGCCCTCGCTGCCCAGATTGGTGGGATCGGGATTGCTCCCGGGGGAAATATCAATTATCTCACCGGTCACGCGATCTTCGAAGCGACGCATGGCACTGCCCCCAAGTACGCTGATCTTGATAAGGTGAATCCCGGCTCGGTCATCCTCTCCGGCGACATGATGCTGCGACACATGGGTTGGAACGAAGCGGCGGACCTAGTCGTTCAGGGGCTTGAGCGGACGATTGCCCAGAAGCGAGTGACCTACGACTTCGCCCGGCTGCTGCGCGCGGAAGGGGCAACCGACGTCAAGGAGCTCAAGTGCTCGGAGTTTGCCAGCGCCGTCATCGAGAATATGGGCTAACGGGGACAAAAGCAGTTCAGAGTTCACGGTTCATAGTTCATAGTTGAAGGCAACATGAGTGCTTCTTCAGTCTATGAACTCTGAACGTCTTTCGGCTACTGTGAATATTTGGAGGTTGCGATGCGACC
>JACQEV010000353.1 GCA_016200385.1 Candidatus Methylomirabilota bacterium | reverse complement strand
TTCGGGAAGGAGGCGTACACGGTCTCGGAACTGGAGAAGAAGGGGATGGTCCTGCGCCAGAAGCACGACCTGGCTCAATCCCTTCTTCAGGCGGTGGACCGAGTCCAATTTGTTGCTCGGTTCAGGGCAAAACGCCGAGGCCTCATGCAGACAGCCGCTGGCGGCGCCGTGACCGGCTTGATCTCGGTCCTCTGTGGCATCCTCTCGCTCCAAACCGTCCGGATCGATTCCCTTTTTACCAGCGCAAATCCCGGCCTGTTGGAGATGCTCCGGTCTTTCCTGAATCCGGAGAGCCTCATCCCGTTCCTGGGTTTTCAGATGATTGCCGGCCCGCTCGGCCTCTTTACGCTTTTCGCGATCTATCAGTGCTGGCACGAGAGCAAGGCTCTGCACGAACTCAAGCGGCAGATACGGGCCAAGCATATGGATCCGAGACTGATCGCCCGCTTTGCGTAAGTTTATGTTTTACGCGACTTACTTTCGCGGCCCAGGCCAGCGGACTGTGGGCTTGCACTCCGTCGCAGGAGCCAGACGAGGGCGAGCATCATCCCCAAGACCACGGCCAAGAGGATGATCCAGAAGCTTCGTTGCAGGTACAAGCCGAGCACGTAGATCAGATAGAGGTCGTTCTTGCTTTCCCGCCAGGCCTGTTTGTATTCCACCATCGCCGCATCGAGATGCCCCTCCGCCTGAAGCGCCCGCGCTAACCCGAACCGGGCGAACGCATAGGTCGGCTCCAGGCGCAGCGCCTGCTGGAACTCCCCGATCGCGGTGCGATATTCTTTCCGCCGAAGCTTCGCCCACCCGATCTTCGCCCGCCCCGCTGCATCGTCGGGGCTGAGAGCCGAAGCGCGCGTCAGGATCTCAAGCGCCCGATCGCTCATCCCCTTCCGGTAGTAGGCCCACCCAAGATCGTACAGGTAGGCCGGATTGTCCGGCTCTGCCGCCAACGCCAGCCGGTATTCTTCTATCGCCTTGTCATAGTCGCCACCCTTTTCCGCGTACAGGCCGGCCATTCCGGCGTGGGCGCGCCCATACCCAGGATCGAGCGCAAGGGCTCGACCGAATGCTTCCCGAGCTTTACTGACCTGTTTCAACTCCAACGAAAGCCACCCCAGGTTGGTCCACGCATCAACATCCTTCGACTGGAGTTGTATCGCCCGCTCCAGTGCGGCCACCGCCTCGGACCATCGTCCCAGCTTCGCGTTGAGGACACCCAATAGATTCCAGGACACGAAGTCCGTGCCATCCTGATCGACCCGCTGCCTGAGCTCCACAGCCAACTGATCCACCGTCCGGCCGTGGCTGTAGGCCTCTCTCAGCCTCGCATAGGCTTCGGCCCGGATGGGGTCGAGCCGAAGGAAGGCGCGGAAAGCCTCGATCGCCCCGGCCATGCGCCCCTCTTGTTGCAGGCTCACGCCAAGACGGTACTGCCGTTCGGGCTCACCGGACCGATCCGACAGCGGAAGCGCCTCCGAGATATTCCCGGCCAGCAGCGACGCCACCAGGAAGATAAGCATTGACCTTCGCATCCCCGCCCTCACCTCTGTCCCCCACCTTCGAGGCGCCGCCCGAGAAAGAAGACAGCGCTGCCGATGCCGAGCAGATAGAGTTCCGTCCACATCCCCCGCTCATCAGTGAGGCCGATGTACAAACCGACCATAAGGTTCAGCATCCCGAAGAGCTGTAGCGCCTTTGCCAGATACCCCACTCTGTCCTCCAGACTGTCCTCCAGACAAAAGGCTTGCAATATCGAGTGTGGATGTTAGAATCCCCTTTTAAGGAGGATCCCGATGGAACAGTTCATGGAAATCGCGACCCAGGCGGACAACATCCCTATCATCGGGATGCTGGTCCTTGTCTTAATCTGCTTGGGGCTCGCGATGAAACAGGCGTTCGTCCACGACCGTCTCATCGACAAAGGCCAGAAAGATAAGATCTTTCACGAGATGTACAAGTAGGTCGTTGATTCGATGCGGCTGATCTAGCCGGGTGCTCGGTCAGGAGCGGAACAGGTGTTCATCCTGGTCACGATTGCGATCCTCGCAGGTCTCGCCTTGATTCTCCTGATCAACCGCGCTTCGCCACCGGTCGCGGCGGAGAAGGCATACTATCAGCCCAGAGGAGTCGAGCAGCAACGACTTGAACGACTTGCTCCCGAGCAGTTCGAACGGCTCTGCATCCGACTCCTGGAGCAGATGGGGCTGATCATCAATTCCTTCAACAGCAACAAGCAGGGGCAGATCGACATCACCGCCGTCAACCCTCAACCGATTACTGGCGGGGAATACATCGTCCACTGCGTCATGGCCCCCCCCGATGAACCGATCAACTCCACCCGGATCATCGCCCTGAGCGACACCGTGCGCGCCGATGGCGCCTCCAAGGGGATCTTCATCACCACCGGCTTCTTCTCCGAAGAGGTCCCGAAACTCGTTGAAGGGCCACCACTCGAGCTGATCAACGGTCAGCGCCTTCGGCAGATCCTGGGGGAACATCGGATCTCCCTCGCCTGACCCCCCCTTCTCTTCATCAGGCTTCGGTTATCCACGGAGGGTCATTGCGAGCCACAGGGCCACCGCACCTCCGACGCTTATGGCGACAAGAGCGCGGCGCACCGGCCGCTCCACCTCCTCTCCTGACACACCCTTCGCAAGTCGTGGCATCCAGACAAGGCTCAATCCACCCTCAGGAGGTTGAGTATTCCGGTCAGCAGCAGGATCTCGATGGCCGCCCAGGACCACCTGAGATAGCGTCTCCCGAGGCCGATGCGCAATGCCTTCCAGGAGATCGGATCGATGCTCCGATGCACCATGGGAACCCAGAGGAGGCTGAAGAACGCGGAGGAACCGATCCAGAGGAAAGCGGCGAACAGGTGCAGCGAGAGATTGAACAACCACAGGGAGCTCATAGAGGGCGCCTACATGCCGAAGCGGTCCCTCACCTCATCCATCACCTCCGCCGTGATCTTCTGATACCCTCTCTCCCGGGCGTACTCTTCGATCCCCTTCTGGGCCCACGAGCGGACGAAACTGGGGATATTGTTCAGGCGTCGAGCCGCCTCTTCGGTCCAGATCGCCCCATGCGCTGGACTCTGTTGCTCGAAAGCGGCATTGGCAATCGATGTGAAGGGACACCCTGCTCCGGTCGCGGCGGTCTGGTCCGCCGGCGGGACCTCTTCGCGCATGGTGGTGAGGGTGCTCCGGACAAACCTCATCGGATCGGATGGGGCCTGCGGTCCACCGATCCTGACGTCCAGCGATCGGACCACCTGTGTTTCCATCGGATTGGTAAGCAGCGCCACCTGCCGCCTGCAGGTCGGGCAGCTAAACACGACGGTCAGGCTGCCATCCTCCGGCCCCTTCGTTTCCTGAATCTTCATCGGTTCATCGCACGGGACGCACAGAAACTTCATCGACTCTCCTCCCTCTCGATGGGCGTCGGCGGAAGGTGGAGCGCCTCAGCAATTGTGGCAGCGATCTGAGACAAGGCCTTGGCCGCCGGTGTCGAGGGATGTAACAACAGGACAGGGGTTCCCTCGTCGGCGCTCCTGGTGAGAACCGGATCGAAGGGAACGCGACCGAGAAAGGGGATTGCCAGGCGCTCGGCCATTCGCGCCGAATCCTGACCGGGGAACAGCGGCTCCTCCGCGCCGCAGCGGCAGCAGAGGTGGGCCGCCATATTCTCAATCATCCCGAGGACAGGGGCCTTCAAGGTCTCCTTGGCCACGGTCACCGACTTGGCCACAATGACCTGAGAGACTTCCGAGGGCAGGGTCACAATGATGACGCCATGAAGCTCCGGGAGTAACGGCAGCAGGTTGGGGATCCGGTCGGTCCCTGGTGGTAGGTCGAGCAGCAGCAGATCCAGCTCACCCCAGTCCGTGTCGGCGAGAAACTCCCTGAGCGTCGCGACCTCCATCGCTCCCCGCCAGATGTACCCTTCTCCCTCCGCCGGCCCGCTCCAGAGGACGGGAGTTTCATCGCTGGGGAGGAAGAGGTCCATTGACAGAACGCGAATCCCCAATGGGCCCCGCGCAGGTTTCACACCGTCGGCCCGGAACTGGAGACGCTGCCCTCGCACCCCCAACATCTTTGCCTGCGAGGGGCCGTTGAGATCGGCGTCCAACACGCCGACCCGCATCCCGCGCGTGGCAAGGGCGGCGGCGAGATTGGCAACGATGACACTTTTGCCCACCCCGCCCTTGCCGCTCAGGACGGCCACCTTCAATCCGATCTTCGCCATGCGCGCTCGGAGCCGTCGCTGTTGCGTCTCGACTTGGCCCTGCACATCGGAGCCGGCATCGCCCGCGATGTCCCGATACGTCTTCATGGCTTGAGATCCCAGGCGGCCCGGGCCAGCATGTAGCCGGTCGCGAGGGTAACCAGGAGAAAGACCGCCGCCCCCGTCCTCATGGATAGCTCCATCCCTCCTGGCAAGGGGACCACCGCGATTGTTGGCGTGATCATCACACGCGCGACGCCGACGACCCGGAAGAGAACCAGGAACACGAGGAGCCGGGTGAACCAGACATACCCCTTGCTGATCAACCAGGGGAAGAGGATGATCAGCATCGTCCCCACGCCGAACCAGATCACGCCTGAGCGGGAGGTCATTGCTCGCCCGGCAATGCCCGTGACCCCGATGTAGATGGCGCCCGCCAGGTAGAGGCAGCCATAAATGAGATACGACAGGGCTGCCTGCCGGAATTTCTCTTGCCGTGTCGCCATCAGCACCTGACACCAGCCGACT
>JACQEV010000352.1 GCA_016200385.1 Candidatus Methylomirabilota bacterium | reverse complement strand
GGAGAGCAGCGCTTTCCTCACCTCGATATCCGGTATCCCCTCCGGAATCCTGACCACGGTCAGTGTCGGTGCCCGATATGCCTCGGGGGCCAGGATCTGAAGCCCGAGGGCGATCAGGCCGGCTGCAAGGGCATCGCTGAAGATTTTGTGGCGATGCCATCGGGGCTCAAGCCCTTCTTCGCGCACGAGGCAGAGCGCCTCGCGGAGGGCGTAGAGCATGCTGATGGGGGCGGTGTGGTGGTACAGTCGGTCGCTGCCCCAATACCGGGTAATGAGACTCAGGTCCAGGTACCAGCTCTGGAACGGTGATCGGCGGGCGCCGGCCACCGCCACAGCGCGGTCGCTCACGGTAATCGGCGCCAGCCCCGGAGGACAGCTCAACCCCTTTTGGCTGCAGCTAAAGCAGACGTCCGCCTCCCACTCGTCTGCCGCAACTGGCGACCCGCCCAGGGAGGTGACGGCGTCCACGACCAGAAGGGCACCGTGGCGTCGGCAGGCATCGGCGATCGGCCGGATCGGCTGCAGGACGCCGGTGGAGGTCTCGGCGTGGACGATGGCGACCAGTTTGGCTCGCCGCCCCGCGAGCGCCCGTTCGATCTGGTCGGGATCGACGATCTGCCCCCATGGGGCCTCCACTCTGCAGACCTTTGCCCCATGGCGTAAGGCCATCTCGCAGAGGCGCTCGCCAAAGTAGCCGTTGACTCCCACGACCACGCCGTCCCCTGGCTCAATGAGGTTGACCAGCGCGGCCTCCATTCCCGCGCTCCCCGTCCCTGGGAGGGCAAAGGTGATGCTGTTATCCGTCTGGAAGGCGAAGCGAAGCAGTTCTGCCGTCTGGTCCATCAACTCAAGGAACTTCGGGTCCAGATGGCCGATCACCGGGGTTGCCATCGCCCGAAGGACTCGAGGGTGGACATTGCTCGGCCCCGGCCCCAACAGAGTGCGGACCGGGAGGTTCAACTCTGCGTACCGCGTCTCCACGCGAACCCCTCCTTGTGCACGTCAGGCCGCAGGAACGAAAACGCCACGGGGCATTGCGGGCAAGCCCGTGGCCGGGCTTCCGGCCTCCCTCCTCTACCGAGATTGCATCCAACCACAATGTGGACCGGTTACTATGGCTGACGCTGAAGTTTGTAAAGAAGCAGAGGCAGGCTACCCAAACACCGGCTGCCTTGTCAATGGTTTTCTTTTGCCCCCAAGATGACTCGCGCACTTCGTTCTCTGTCGCGCCGCACGTACCGCGCCTCAGCCCATTTTTTGGAGCATCATCCTTTGCGTTGACAACGTCTCGGTGATGTGCTAAAAATCGTTTCCACTACGTGGGGCCTCACCAGCCCCGCACACACCAATCTACTCGATGGACACTGACAAAGTACTGGTACTCAATAACTCCTTTGAACCCCTACACGTCTGTACCACTCGAAGGGCAGTGATCCTCCTGTTCACCGGAAGGGCAGAACGGGTGGAGGACAGCCCGAGAATCCTTCGCTCCCCCTCGATCGTCTTCGTCATTCCGACCGTGATCCGCCTCCACCGATATGTGAAGCGCCTAGCCAGTCCTGCGATCTCCTTTAACAAGAAAAACATCTTGAAACGGGATGCCTACACCTGCCAGTACTGCGGTCGCAACGGCGGGGAACGGATGACCATCGACCATGTGATCCCCAGATCACTGGGCGGTCGAACCGTGTGGGAGAACGTGGTGGGCGCCTGCCGTGCCTGCAATCTGAAGAAGGGGAACAAGCCCCTCCACGAGGTCAGCATGAGCCTGCTGCACAAGCCCTCTAAACCGGTCTCTGTCTTTTACCTCGGGATCATGGCCCATTCCCCTCACCGGATCGTGTCCTGGAGCAAGTACCTCCCAAGCCATGTGGGCGGGGCCCTGCGGACTGACCCTTCCTGACCGCCCCCACCATGGCCAACTTCAAACTCGTCTGCGACTACCAGCCGAAGGGCGATCAACCCCAGGCTATCCTGAAGCTGGTCGACGGGTTTCTGCAGGGCAGGACCGATCAGGTGCTCCTGGGGGTGACCGGCTCCGGGAAGACCTTTACCATCGCCAACGTGATCGCGGCGGTCGAGCGTCCTACCCTGATCATCGCTCACAACAAGACCTTGGCGGCTCAGCTTTATGCTGAGTTCAAAGGATTTTTCCCCGACAACGCAGTTGAATTCTTCGTCAGTTACTACGACTACTACCAGCCGGAGGCATACCTCGCCGTCACCGACACCTATATCGAGAAGGATTCACTGATCAACGACCAGATCGACAAGCTCCGTCACTCCGCCACCCGGTCGCTGCTGGAGCGTCGCGACGTTGTGATCGTGGCCTCGGTCTCATGCATCTACGGCCTGGGCTCGCCGGAGGCGTACTATGGGATGATGGTGTTCCTGGAGCGGGGCGGCTTCTGCGATCGCGAGGAGATGCTCCGAAAGCTGGTGGAGATCCAGTATCAGCGGAACGACTACGACCTGCACCGCGGTACCTTCCGGGTGAGGGGGGACGTGGTGGAGATCTTCCCTGCGTATGCGGACTCAGCAGTCCGCGTGGAGCTGTTCGGGGATGAGGTTGAGGGCCTCTGGGAGATCGATCCACTCAAGGGCGAGCGGATCCAGGGCCTCTATCGAGCCCCGATCTATCCGGCCAATCATTATGTCACCCCCCACGAACGTCGAGAGGAAGCTTTCCAGGCGATCCTCGAGGAGCTGGAGGAGCGGGTGGCATTGTGTGAGAGGGGAGGGAAGCTCCTCGAGGCTCAACGGCTGAAGCAACGGACCCTCTTCGATCTGGAGATGATGCGCGAGATCGGAACCTGCAAGGGGATCGAGAACTACTCACGCCACCTCTCGGGCCGGGCCCCGGGGGAGCCGCCCCCCACCTTGATGGACTACCTGCCAAGGGATGCCCTGGTGATTATCGATGAATCCCACCAAACGATCCCGCAGGTCCGCGGCATGTACCACGGAGACCGATCACGCAAGGAGACCCTGGTCGAGTATGGCTTCCGCCTCCCCTCCGCTCTGGACAATCGACCGCTCACATTCGAAGAGTTTGAGCGGGCCGCGCACCAGGTCATCTATGTGTCGGCGACGCCAGGCCCGTATGAGCTGACGAAGGTAAAGGGCGAGGTCGTGGAACAGATCATTCGCCCCACCGGCCTCATCGATCCCGAGATGCAGCTCAAACCGACCAGTGGACAGATCGATGATCTCATCGGCGAAATCCGGGCAGTCACCACCAGGGGCTATCGAGTGTTGGTCACGACCCTCACCAAACGGATGGCCGAGGATCTCACCGACTATCTGGCCGAGATGGGGATTCGAGTCCGCTACCTCCACTCGGACATCGATACACTGGAGCGCACTGAGATCATCCGGGAGCTCCGTCTTGGGAAGTTCGATGTCCTGGTCGGGATTAACCTTCTTCGGGAGGGACTGGATATCCCGGAGGTGGCGCTGGTTGCCATCTTGGATGCTGACAAGGAAGGATTCCTCCGCTCTTCCGGCTCGCTCATCCAGACGATTGGCCGCGCCGCCCGGAACGTGGAAGGACGGGTGGTGCTGTACGCCGACACCGTTACCGACTCGATGAGGCGGGCCATGGAGGAGACTGGCCGGAGACGCCAACTCCAGATGGCCTACAATCGCGAGCACGGGATCACGCCAGAGAGCATTAAGAAGTCGATCTCCGATGCCCTTTCCAGCATCTATGAGAAGGATTACTACACCGTTCCTGCCGTGCCAGACGCTGAGAGGTCCGAGCTGATCACGAAAGAAGAGATTCCAGCCCTGATGGCGCAGTTAGACAAGGAGATGCGGGCGGCGGCGAAGCGGTTAGAGTTCGAGCGGGCGGCAGACCTTCGGGATCGGATCATGGAGTTGGAAAAGCGACGGCTCGGCATCGTACAGGGGTAGCGGTTCTAGGTCGGCGCCGAGGAGCACTCTTCCCGGCGGTTCGTGAGCTGAATCCCGTTCATGTGGACGGGAGGTGGAGGGGGGAGCCCCATACGAGGAGAGAAGGAGGTGACGAGCATGAAGGGCAAAGTCAAGTGGTTCAACGTCACGAAACGGTTCGGCTTCATCGTACGGGACGATGGAGGACAAGATGCATTCGTTCACGCCAGCGACGTCGAGGGCGGCCAGACCCTGAAAGAAGGTGACACGGTCGAGTTCGATCTGGGCCAGGATGATCGCGGCCGCGCGAAGGCGGTCAGGGTGCGAGTGCTGCAGGCCTGATCACCAAGGAGAATCGGCTCAACGAGCGTTCGCCCATTCTTAGATCTCCTCAGAAAATTCACCCTGAGTAGGCTGCTTCCTTCTACGCTGCCGAGGCGCCAAGGTATTGGGTGACCCTCATGCGCAGCGGCCCATCCGATTGGTCGCTCAAGGGGCGACCTTCCTGTGCCGTGTCCGAAACGGTTCTGCTTGAAGCCAGTTCGTGAAGTTCGTCGGCAGCGGAGCCTCGAACTCCATCCATTCATTGGTCCTCGGGTGGAAGAGGCCTAACTTCCATGCATGGAGCAGATGCCGCTCCTGTCCCGGATGGCCATAATGAGGACCGATTCGATTATCCAACCCGCTGGGCCTTTTCAACCCTGGCCCACTCGTCTTTCAGCGATACCGCGCGGTTGAACACCAGCCTACCCTTCGCGGTGTCGGGGTCCACGCAGAAATAGCCCAGCCGCTCGAACTGGTAGATCTTCTCGGTCTTGGCTTTGGCCAGGCTGGGCTCTACCCGGCATCCGGTCAACACCTCCAGCGAGTGGGGGTTCAAGTTCGCCAGGAAATCCTGGCCCTCGTCCACATCATCCGGATCCTCCTTGACGAAGAGCCGGTCGTATAACCGCACCTCGGCAGGCACGGCGTGCGCCGTCGAGACCCAGTGGATGGTTGCCTTCACCTTGCGGCCATCAGGCGCATCGCCGCCGCGCGTGGCCGGGTCATAGGTGCACCGCAACTCCACGGCGTTGCCCTGCGC
This sequence comes from Candidatus Methylomirabilota bacterium, assembly GCA_016200385.1. GTDB lineage: Bacteria > Methylomirabilota > Methylomirabilia > Methylomirabilales > Methylomirabilaceae > Methylomirabilis. Next base: position 3,759 of record JACQEV010000352.1, on the reverse strand, counting down.
ATCCTTCACCACGTCCACGCATGTGATAAAGTATGTGTAGCGCAAGCGCACTTCGCGTCCCGGCGCGAGACGGTAGTACTTGGGTGGCGGGTTCTCGCGAAAGTCGTCCTGCTCTATGTACAGCACGCGAGAGAACGGCACGGTGCGCGTCCCGGCGCTCGGGTCTTCGGGGTTGTTCACTGCCGCCACGTCTTCCACGTGCCCGTCGGGGAAATTCTCAATCACCACACGCAGGGGCTTGAGCACGCCCATCACGCGAGGCGCGCGCCTGTTCAGATCCTCTCGCAGACAGTGATCCAGCAGGGCAATGTCTACGATGCTGTCTTTCTTGGCCACGCCGATTCGGTCACAGAAATCGAGGATGGCCTCCGGCGTGTACCCACGACGACGCAGGCCGGAGAGCGTGGGCATGCGCGGGTCGTCCCAGCTCTTGACGTGCCCTCCCCGCACCAGCTGCAACAACTTGCGCTTGCTCAGGACGGTGTAGGAGAGATTGAGGCGCGCAAACTCGATCTGGCGCGGATGGTAAATCTCCAGCGCATCGAGATACCAGTCGTACAGGGGGCGATGATCTTCGTATTCCAGCGAACACAACGAGTGGGTGATGCCCTCGATGGAGTCCGACTGGCCGTGGGCAAAGTCGTACATCGGATAGATGCACCACTCGCTGGCGGTGCGGTGATGCGGGGTGTGGATGATGCGGTACATCACCGGGTCGCGCAGATTGATGTTGCCGGAGGCCATGTCAATTTTGGCGCGCAGGGTGCGCGAGCCGTCCGGAAATTCCCCGGCCCGCATGCGCGCAAACAGATCCAGATTTTCGTCCACCGTCCGATTGCGGTACGGGCTCTCCTTGCCCGGCTCGGTGAGGGTGCCTCGGTAGTCGCGGATTTCGTCGGCGCTCAGATCACATACATAGGCCTTCCCTTTGCTGATGAGCATGACGGCGTACTCGTACAATTGCCCGAAGTAGTCGGAGGCATAGCACAGCCGGTCCTCCCAGTCGAAGCCCAGCCAGCGGATGTCCTGCTGGATGGACTCCACATACTCCACGTCCTCCTTCACCGGGTTGGTGTCGTCGAAGCGCAGATTGCACCGGCCGCCAAATTCCGCCGCGATGCCGAAGTCGATGCACATGGCCTTGGCGTGGCCGATGTGTAGATACCCGTTCGGCTCAGGGGGGAAGCGGGTGTGCACCCGGTCGTAGCGGCCCGCTTTCAGATCGTCCGTCACCGCGACCCGGATGAAGTCCATAGGCTGATTCGAATCATTCAACGTCATGCTCACACCCCTTCTTGGTGGAACGTCTTCACAATGATCGCGAACAGCGCTCTCGCTTCCCGCGCCTGAACGGCGTCTCAAGCGCCCCGAGCATGCCGCACCCGGGCGGCTACTGTCAAGATGGAAGAGCATGTATCCCCGCTCCTGGCTTGTGTGGTTCCTGGCACCCCACGTGTCCCCGAGATCCTCAGAGCCGTGCAAATGGAACGAGGGCGACATCTGCATTCGTGCCATCATGAATTGTAGGGGATCCTAGCGGGTCCGATAGGAAGGATTGAGCGGCGTGTTGTGATCTTCCCTCCCGCACGGGCCGCATGCACGTGCTGGTTTGGGCATATGGGGAGTTACTGTGGTCGACGCGGTTCCGTGTGGAGCCAGTTCGTGAAGTCCGCCGGCAGCGGAGCTTCGAACTCCATCCATTCGTCGGTCCTCGGGTGGAAGAAGCCTAGCTTCCACGCGTGGAGCAATTGTCGCTCCGCTTGAACCCGAAACCCGAAACCCGAAACCCGAAACTTCTGTTCCCTCCTCCCCCCATATATCTTGTCGCCCACAATTGCGTGGCCGATTGCCGAGAGGTGGACCCGGATCTGATGGGTTCTTCCCGTCTCTGGGTGGAGCTGGAGCAGCGTATAGCCGTCGAGTCGCTTCATCACCCGGTAGGTCGTGACCGCCTTTCGCCCTTTGCGTGTTCGCACGGCCATCCGCTTCCGGTCCCGTTCGTGTCGCCCGATCTCGGCCTCCACTCGACCCTCTACTTGCTTGACCTCGCCATGGACCAGCGCGATGTAGGTTTTCTTTACCCGGCGCGCCTTGAACTGCCTCGCCAGCGAGGCCATGGCCGAGTCGGTTTTCGCGACGACCATCACCCCCGAGGTCTCCTTATCGAGGCGGTGGACCATTCCCGGCCGCCGCTCCTCCCCGATCCCCGGCAGATCCGGACAATGATAGAGAAGGGCGTGGACCAGCGTGCCGCCCGGATGCCCCGGGGCGGGGTGAACGACGAGACCCGCCGGCTTGTTCAGGACCAGCAGGTCAGTGTCCTCGTACAGGATATCGAGGGGGATCGGCTCGGGCGTGAGGGTGGACGGCTGCGGGGGAGGGATGGAGAGCCTGATCCGTTGGCCGGGCAGCACAGCAGAGCTGGCCTTCGGGCAGCGACCCTCGACCAGCACCCTGCCGGCTTCGATCAGGCGCTGGATCTGTGATCGCGGCAGCCCGGTCGCGTCTGTGAGGTAGCGGTCGAGGCGAAGGCCCGCGGCGGACGCGTCCGCTGTCAGTTCGCGGACCTCCTGCCGGCTCACGCGGTCGGCTCCGGATGACGCCCTCGCCGTTCGTCAAGGACCAGCTCCAGCAGCATGAGAGACACGCCTACGGTAATGGCGGAGTCCGCAACGTTGAACGCGGGCCAATGGTACTGGACGTAGTGGACATCGAGGAAGTCGATCACCACGCCGAGCCTCAACCGATCCACGAGGTTGCCCAGAGCGCCCCCAAGAATCAAGCTCAAGGCGGTCGAGGCGAGCGAATGGTCTTTCAACCCTCGATGTCGATAGTGGAGGATGAACCCGATGGCCAGGAGGGAAATCGCCACGAAGAAAGGGTTCCGAAACGCAGAGGATTGCGCGGCCAGGAGGCCGAACGCCGCGCCTGGATTGAGGATGTGCACGATTGCAAAGAGATCCGGAATGAGGGGGACGCTGCGGCCGAGTGGAATCGTGGCCTGAATGAACAGCTTTGAGGCCTGGTCCAGTACGATGACTGTGAGGGCAACAGCGTAGAAACGCATCGGTTAGTGCGAGGTGCGAAGTGCGAGGTGCATGAATCCTCGGTCCTTTACCCTAACCCCTATACCCTATCTCTTCCAGGACGGCGGCGCACCGGGCGCAGACCTCAGGATCACGGATGGATCGGCCCACGCTTTCGCTGAAGGTCCAGCAGCGGGCGCACTTCTGTCCCGCGGCTCGTCGAACCCGTACCTCGACCTTCCGTTCGGCTGCCCCCGTTGCCGCCAGGCTCCCCAGGCTCACCGACGAGACGATGAAGAGCATCGGCAAATCCCCTTCGTACCGGGTCAGGAGCGCCAGCCACTCCGGGATCGCGAGCAACTCAACCCCCGCTTCCAGTGACGTCCCGATGAGTTTGGCCTTGCGAGCGACCTCGAGGGCCTTCAAGACTTCGTCTCTGACGCTCATCAGGGTCTCCCAGCGTGTTTCGAGGGCGTCGTCCAGGAGATCGGACCGGACCGCCGGGAGCTCGGCAAGGTGGACACTCTCGGGCTCGCCGCCCTTCTTGGGCATCAGTTGCCACACCTCGTCGGCGGTCAAGGAAAGGACCGGAGCCATCAGCCTGACGAGGGCGTCGAGGATCTCGTGCATCGCCGTCTGGGCCGCCCGCCTGGCAAAGGAACGCGGCGCCGAGGTATAGACCCGCTCCTTCAGGATATCGAGGTAAAATGCCGAAAGGTCCACCGCGCAGAAG
>JACQEV010000351.1 GCA_016200385.1 Candidatus Methylomirabilota bacterium | reverse complement strand
TTTGCACGGAGGTCGTCGGATCGCTCTTGTCGTCGTAAATGATGAACGTGACGGGGATTTTCTTGCCGAACTCTTTGACCATGATTCCGCCGGCGGCATTGGCTTCCTTCAGGGCGAGTTCGTAGGCTTTCTTGAAGAATCCGCCTTAGCGCGATTGGGCCCCGGTGAGGGGGAGCGCGGCGCCGATGACGATGTGGCTTGGCGGCGGGGCATCCGCGGCGTACGCCATCGGGCTCACCACACCGACGAGCAACACGGTAATGCTAAGTGCTAAGTTTCGCATCATTCGCCTCCTTGATGAGTGTGCTAACTTCCCGAGGTGAGGGCAATAATGGCACAGGATCCATGATTAGGCTAGCACAGAATTGGCGCAAGGGAAATAAGGTCGCTGGGGTGCCAGGGCCCCAAGTCGTGCGGGTCTGACAAGCCGCACAAAGGGGGTATCACTCCATCGCCCTCACCCCGCTGCGGAATCACGCACCCCACGTGCTTCCGGACGTCCACCTTACGTGGTGCAAGATTGAGCTTGACGTCCGCGCGGGCACTGTGATTTTCTGCTCCGTGGCACTCCTTCTTTCATAAAAGGGGATTTGTGAATGCGGCAGCGGGTCAGATTCGGAATCGAGAAGCTGGATAGCATGTTGGGGGGAGGGCTCTTCCCAGGATCGCTGACCGTCGTCTACGGGGCGACCGGCGTCGGGAAGACCCAACTGGGGCTCACCTTCGCGGCCAACGGGGAGCGGTACGAGGGACAGCGTGGGATCATCTTCGATATGACGGCCCGCGGCGACTCCCAACGCCACGATGAATACGCGAGGAGACTCTTTGGCTGGGGGCTTCAGGCCTGGGACCACGTGGTCCACCCCGGCCAGGAGAACCCCTTCCCGCCGGCCTCGGCCGTTCAAGTGATGCGCTATTGCCACGAGTTCGACTACGGAGGACGTCTTGCCGAGTACCAGGTGAACAAGCCTGAGGGCCGGGAGTTTCGGTTCGAGTGGTTGGCCGCCTACTCGCGGCGGTGGAAGCGGGTCCTCCCCTTTTTCTATTTTCATTGTGCCCAAGGGGTGAGAAGGGTCGTCGTGGACGGAGTGGACCCTACCCAGGCCCCGCATGAGTCGATTCAGCTCCATCTCTTCGAAGAGGTCTACCGGAAGATCATCCACCAGGATTCGGAAACCCTTGGGATGGAGATCCTGATTCCGGTGTGGAAGCACCGGGACTTCATCGAGCAGCAGTGCTACGACCACAAACAGGTGGCGACACTCCTCCTGGTCACCACAGAAGAAAATCTGTTGGACGACCTGATCGCCAGGAAGGTGGGGGAGGGGGATATCGGGGCGTCCGCCAACACCGCCATTCTCATGGGGAAGCAGGTGAAGGAGGGGAGGGTCGGCCGCGCCGTCTATGTCGCCAAGCACCGGGGAAGCGCGTGCAGCGAAGAGATCGCCGAGTACACCATCACCGACCAAGGCATCGTCTTCCCCTGACCCAGGGGTTTCCTCTTGCAGTCCCGTAGGGGCGCTGCTCGCTGCGCCCTCTTTGGGCAGGGCTTGCTCTGCCGCTCCATCCTTGGTTTTTAATCCGAATGACCTCTACACCGGATGAAAGGAGGCACCCATGAAGCGAACGGCTTTCGTGATCGGCTTGACCCTGGCAGTAGGCATCTACCTGGGAGCGATAGGGAACCAAATCCTGCACGCCCAGCCGGAGCCGGTGAAGCGTACAGTGCTCCTCACGACGGATCTGGTTGGGATGGAGGGGAAGGAAGCGATCCTGACGCTCGCGGAGATCGCCCCTGGTGCGGCGACCGGTAAGCACACTCACCCGGGGTACGAGTTCGCCTATGTCCTGGAAGGGTCCGGAACCCTGGAGATCGAAGGGAAGCCGTCGATTCCCCTGACGCCCGGGACCGCCATCTATCAACCGTCTACCCAAGTCCACCGCGGCGTGAACGACAGCTCAACCGCTCCGCTCAAGATCTTCTCGGTCTATATCCTCGAGAAGGGGCACCCCCTCGCCGTCCCGGTGAAGTAGCGTCTAACGCTCTGTCGTTACAGCTCCTCGGCCAGCAGTTGGGCGATGTGCTTGACCTGTATCGGGCTTCCGCGCTGTTCCAGCTCACCTCTGATCTGGAGCATACAGCCAGGGCTGTCCAACGCCAAGACTTTCGCCCCCGTTCGCTCTATAGCAGCGATCTTCCGATCCAGGACGTGCCCGGCCACATCGGGGTAGTCGAAGGTGAAGTGGCCTCCGAAGCCACAGCATTCGCCGATCTCGTCCATCTCCATGAACTCGTAACGCTGGAGGGTCTTCAGGAGTTTTCGAGGCGCGTCGTAGATCCTAAGCCCCCGGAAGCCGCTGCAGGAGTCGTGATAGGTTAAAGGGGTCCGCTCGCCCTCTGGCATCTCTCCGCGGCCCTCGCCCAGCCTCAGGACCTTGACGAGGAACTCCGAGAACTCGAAGCATTTCTCGGAAATCGCCTTCGCCTTTGCCTCCAGCGGATCGCCCTTCAAGAGCTTGGGAAGATACTGCTTGATCGCGATCCCGCAGGGGGGCGTCGCCAAGATGATGTAGTCGGAGGGCTCGGCATCGAGGACCTCGACCAGTTGCAGGGCCATCCTTTTCGCCGCCTCGTGATGCCCCTCGTAGTATGGCGGAAGGCCACAGCAGCTTTGGGCCTTGGGGAAGCGGACCTCGACCCCGTAGTGCGTCAAGACCTTGACCACCGCTTGGCCGATCTCGGGGAACACAAAGTCTTGGAGACAGCTTCCGAAAAAGAGGGCCGTGGCTTTTCTTTCACCTTGTGCAGCCGTCTTGTCGCCGAGGAGGTCTCTTAAACGACGGAGGGGCAATGCGGGGAGAATTCGGTTCCCGGTTAAACGCTTCAGCGGACCCGGGAGCTTTCTGATCCTCCTGTCCTGGACGAATGGGGTCTGGCCCAGCGCGAGAAGTCTAAGGGCGATGCGGAAGAGCGGAGGGTTGGGGAGGATATGGTTCAAGAAGAATGCCCGAATCCCTTTCGTCGG
>JACQEV010000005.1 GCA_016200385.1 Candidatus Methylomirabilota bacterium | reverse complement strand
GGCGGAGAGAGAAATTCCTGGAGCTCTACACCTTGAGGATGACGGTCGATGAAGATAAGCTCGGCCAGACGCCCCCCATACAGTCCGGAGCGGGTAGCGGAGGTGGGGGCGGGGTGAGACAACAGAAGAAGAGATGATGTTCGACGTTGGTGAGGCGTTCAAAAGTCGAGGGTCTAAGTTCCTGGCGAATGGAAAAAGAGCGTTCCAACGTCCACGGTTTCGGCATAGAATCCCTGATCATATTCGCACCCCCGCAATTCGCCAAGACGGGACCGCGAGCCACCAGCCAGAATCCCGAAACCCGGCACATCGTTGGAGGAAGTCGAAACTCCTCTGCGAAGCCGGATTCACTCTGCTCGAACTCTTGATTTCCATGACAATCCTTGCCCTGATCTTCGTCGCGGTTCTGGGCGCGATCCGGGTGGGCAGCAAGTCGTGGGAGAGCGGGGAGCTGCGGGCGGAAGAGAATCAGCGAACTCGCACTCTCTACGACACCCTGGCCCGGGACTTGATCATGCTCTATCCGTTACGTGTCAAGTCCCAAGACCCGGCTAAGGATGTTGTCGTCTTTCGCGGCAAGCCCGATTCTCTCTCGTTTGCCACGCTTCCCCAGAGCTACGGGGCCGAGCCATTCAGTCATATGATGCGGATCGTCACGTTCACCGCTGAACCCGACCGCGGGTTGGTCGGCACCGAGAGCTACCCGCTCGCTGGCGCCGGGAACGCCATCGGTCTGCAGGAAGGGCGAATGAAAGGGCTCGATGAACGGGTGTCGGAGGCGCGCTTCCGATACCTGGTGCCGGAGGGGAAACCCGACGAGAAGCTCCCTCCAACCTGGCGTGACTCCTGGGATCCTTCGCAGGATCAAACGCCTCCATCAGCATCTGTTGTGAGGCAGGTTGCCCTCAGGGGCCAACGGCCTCTACAAGGTTCAGACCGGTTGCCGCTGGCCGTGGAGATCACACTCACGATCCGACAGGCGAACCAGCGGGGAGCCCGCGATCTGATCCTGCCGCCGCTTGTCTTCCTCGTGCGGGTGGGACAGACGCTATGAACACGTGTCGAGTGTGGCGTTTCAGGTGGAGGGGCAACCCGGTGGGTCGCCCCTACCCGAAACCCGAAACCCGAAACCCGAAACATGGTCTTCATTCCGAGTGCGGGATGGCGCTCATGGTCGTGCTCTGGATCCTGGCGTTGCTGGGCATTATCTTCACGACCTTCGCATTTTCAATGCGGACGGAGCTTGCCGCGACCGGTAACTTCAAGGAGGCAGCGGAGGCCTACTACATCGCCGAGGCGGGAGTGTATCGCGCGGCGGCGGAGATCATCAACGCCGACAGGAACGTTATCCCGGATTCATCACTTTACGATGCGCTGGATGAGCATTGGCATACCAATCCTTCAGCCTATGAAAACGTTCCTGTGGGGAGAGGAAACTACTGGGTCACTGTCACGGATGAGGAGAGCAAGATTTCCTTGAATTCGGCGACCGACCCGATTCTCCGCCGGCTGTTTTCTAACTCGGGAGTTGGGGATGAGAAGCTTCTGTCCACCATCGTCGATTCGATTCTGGACTGGCGTGATCCCGACAATCTCCATCGCCTCAATGGTGCCGAGGATGACTATTACCTTTCGCTTCCCACCCCGTATCGGGCCAAAAATGGCAATTTCGAATCGATTGACGAACTGCTTTTGGTCAAAGGGATGACCCCGGAGATCCTGTATGGCAACGTCGCCAACCCCCAGAGGCGGGCGGAACTGGAGGCACAGCTTCCTTGGGAACGGAAGCTCATGTCCGGAGAGTATCTTGGCGTGGCGAGACTCCTCTCGGTTTTCAGCTCAGGTCGTGTGAACATCAACACGGCCAGTCCGGAGGTATTGATGGCTCTTGGACTGACGGCCGCAGAGGCCAAGATCGCTCTCGCCCGACGGACTGAGGCGCCATTCCGTAACGTGGGAGAGCTAACCAATCTCATGACCTCCGTCGTCGGCCCAAGCAGGCAAGGGTTCGCCTTGGTCCCTGGAGGCCAACCGGGTCCAGCCTCGCCCCAGCAGCTTCTCGCGGGCCTTAGCCAGATCGGCGCGGTCCTCTCTCGGAACTTCTATGTGGAATCTGTCGGGCGGGCGACAGGCTCGATGCTTGTGGGACGCGTCGCCGCTATTCTGCGAAACGAGGGGTCCGCTGGTCAGCCGAAGCTCACGATCCAGCTCTGGAGTCTCGACCCGCGGCAGGGGGCCTGATGGAACTGCGCGAGCTGATCCCAAGGAGGAAGATCGGCCTGGGCGTCGACGTCCGGGGCGGGCTCTTGTGCCATGCCCTGTTGTGCAGAGCCTTCGGCCGTGTGCGGCTTCTCGATTGGGGGGTCGAGGAACTCCCCCACGAAGGGGACGGCAGGGATGAGGCGCTCAAGAGAGGGTTGGAGGGCATCCTGGGTCGATTGCCCGCCCGCCCTACGTTCGTCACGGTTGGTCTGCCGAGGAGTCTGGTGACCATGCGCTCGGTGAGCATGCCGGCGGTCGGCGAAGAAGAACTGAAGGGGATCCTGGATTACGAGGTCGAACGGCACATCCCCTTCCCGCCGGAGGAGGCTCAGTACGACTTTCAGGTGCTGGAAAGGGACGCTGAGAAGGCGACGCTGTTATTGGCGGCGGCCAGAAAAGAGGAGGTCAGTCGGTATCTCGGCCTCCTGGGAGAGGCAGGGATCAGAGCCACAGCTCTGGGCGTTTCCACGTTTGCCTCGTTGAACGCGCTCTTCTACAACCAGGGTCGAGCGATGGCGCCCCTGACGGCCCTCATCGATCTCCGGGACGGGGAAGCCGAGATCGGCATCGCAAAGGATGGGGTCCTCCGATACTCCCGATACCTCACCCTCGGCCCGGCGGCGCCGCTTGACGTCCTGCTGCCGGAGCTCTCCGGTCTCCTGGCCCACCTCGAAGCGACCGGCGGCCTACAAGGGACAGGGCGGATCGCCCTCTCGGGATCCACTAGGGGCAGGGGGGATTTGCTCCACCACCTGGCCCAGCGGACCGGATTAGAGGTAGAGCTCCTCCACCCCTTCCGACGGATCAAGGCTCGGGGCATTGACCCTCAGGTGGCCCCGGTCCTCGGCGCGGCCGTCGGCCTTGCCCTGAATGGGCTCGTGGCGCTCCCACTCCACATAGACCTGCTGCCGAAAGAGGTGGCCCCCCCTCGTCGCGAACCTGGCCTGGCGATGACCTTCCGGCTCCTGGTCCTCATTGTCGCCCTCGGCCTGGCCTATGCGGTAAGCTATGCGATCAATGAGCGCCGTGCCCTCGCCGACCTGACGGCAACAGTCAAGCGGGTTCAAGCCGAGGCGGCCAAGGTCGAGCAGCTCAAGGAGGGAGCAGCCAAGCTTGGCGCCCAAACCTCCGCTCTGGAAAATATTGAGCGAGAGGAGATCAGGAAGCTCGATGTGCTGCGCGAGCTGGTTCAGGTCCTGCCCAAAGGCGTGACCCTGACCCTGTTTAACGTGGACGGGCGGGAAGTCCGAATCGGCGGTTCGATCACCGGCTCCGCCTCCGATCTGATCTCGATCCTGGAGGAGTCACCGGTCTTTGAAAACGCTCAATTCACCTCGCCCGTGGCGCGGCGCGACGCGGAGACGCAGGAGTTTCAGATCAAGGCTCTCCTCGAGGTTCGCAAGGGCGTGCGGTCGTGACCATCTCTTCGCGTGAGCGGCGGTTTGTCCTGGCCGGTGGGGTCCTCCTTGTTGCCTTCCTCGCCATCAAGTACGTCGTCGTCCCGGTTGTCTCGAAGCAGGTTGAGGTCCGGAACGAGTACCGGGAGAAGCTCCGCGCACTCGAACGGTACCAACTGGTGGTGGAGGGGAAGAAGCGGTACGAGAGGAAATTCACCGATGCCGAACAGCTCTTCTCGCAACTTCAGCGGCGTCTCCTGCCCGGCGAGAAACTGACGCTGGCCGCGGCCGACCTTCAGTCGATCCTGCACAAGGCAGCCGGGGAGAGCGGTGTGACCATCGCAAGCGAGAGCATACACTTGCCGAAGAAAGTGGAGGGATTTACGCAGGTCTCGGTAGAGCTGTCCTTGAACTCCGACCTAAAAAAGCTGCGCGACTTCTTGTATAAGATCGAGAGCTCCGGAAAGCTGCTCACCGTGCCCAAGCTGATGCTGAACGCCTCCTTCCCCAGGCCAGGCGCCGAGCTACAGGTGGCGGTTGTGGTCAGTGGCTTCACATTGGCAGCGGAGGAAAAAAGCTGAAATGGGCAGGCCCCTGCGGCTTCTGAATCTCACCTTGGCCGCGGTCGCGGTGCTGATCGCAACCGCCCTCGCGAAGACGTGGGTCCCGTCTGGCGCCTCGATCGCTGACCGGCCTATGCCGAAGCTGTCGCAGGAGGCGACACCACTCGCCTTCGTCCCGCTCCCCCGCCCGCCCCTGGCGCAGTTCGACGTGATCATGGAAAAGAACCCGTTCAAGCAACCCCCTCCTATTCTCCCGCAGCGTCTCGGCCTGCAGCAACCTGTGCCTGCGCCGGTCCCTCTCCCGACGCTCGTTGGCACCATCCTCGTCGATGAGGAGCGCCGGGCAATCGTAAGTGACAAAGACAAACAGCAGATCTACGCGGTGAACCAGGAGGTGGCGGGAGGGGTGATTACCGAGATCAGGGAGGACCGGATCATGTATAAGCGGGGCGGCGAGAGCGTCGAGATCTTCCTCAAGACGGCGATCGAGACGGTGCTGTCTCACACCAGCGGGCAGCCAATAGCTCCCGCCGCTCCGGCATTGATGCCCACGCTGCCTACAGCGAAACCCGATAAGATTGAAAGGCAAATGTATAAGCAGGAACAAAAGGCGGTGAAGCAGCAGGAGAAGACGATGCGCAAGCAGTTCAAGAACCGATAACGTCCTGGTAACGATTTGTTGTTGACGAGCGCCTTGTCGCACACTGTCGTGGTTCAGGAGGGAGTGAGTATTGGCTAGCCGCACACAGGTCTTCATGATCGTGATGATTGGTGTCACCCTCCCGGCCTGCTCCATCGTGAATTGGCTTGGCGGGTCTGAGCCGAATCCATCGCTTGCGAAGGTAGAGTCGAAGGGGGCGGCGTCCGCCCTCGTGGCTTCACAACCCGTCCCATCCGGTTCGTCTTCGCAAGCCACGGAGGGGAAGGCGCGGGAATCGGAGGAAGCAAGCACCCCCGCAGCGGCGGAGAGAGGTCCGGCCCCACCTCCCCCGGAGGGTTCGAAAGAAGGCCCTCCTGGCTCTCCGGCAGGGACCAAGGCCGGACCGCTTGGCGTGCCCGGGACGCCGGCCGGCCAGCAGGGCAAGCCCCAGTATGTCTCGCTGAACTTCGAGAACGCCGACCTGGAGCTCGTCCTCCGCTCTATCGCCGACATCACCGGGATCAACTTCATCATCGGTCCTGGCATCAAGACGAATGTCACGATGCGGACCACCACCAAGATTCCTGCCAGCGAGGTCTTCTCCGTCATGGAATCAGTGCTAGAAGTGAATAACCTGGTGGCGGTGAAGGATGGCTTGTATTACAAGATCGTCCCGATCGCGGTGGCGCAGCAGGAGGCCCAGGACGTGCAGGTGGGAAAAGAGCGGGGCGAAGAGCGCGAGCGGTACGTGACGCAGATCGTCCATCTCGACCATCTCTCCGCCGAAGAGATGGCGAGGATCCTTCAGTCGTTCCTGGCCAGAGGCGCGAAGATGGCGGTCCACAAGGAGACCAACAGCCTGATTATCGCCGGCTTCAGCTCGACGGTGAAAAGGCTGCTCGAGACCATCAAGGCCCTGGACATCCCGGGCAAGCGGGACAATATCCAGCGGATCTTCGTCTACTTCGTGGAGAACGTGAAGGCCACCGACCTGGCCACTATCCTCAATACGCTGTACGGGCGGCGAGACGTCTTGCCACGCCCTGCAGCTCCCGGCGCCAGGCCGGGTCTGCCGCCTCCCAGGGCGGGGCTCGGCGTCCAGCCGCCCACTCCACCCCCTCCGACCCCTGGCCAAGTACCCCTTGCTCCGCCGGCCCCGCCTGCCACCGGCCAGCCGTATCCCGGGGCGACTCTCCTGCCCGGCGTCGAGCCCGCGCCAGGGGAAGTGGTGGGTGATGTCATCATCGTCCCAGACGATGCGACGAATGCGCTGGTCATCAAGACCTCGCCTCGCAACTATGAGTTCATCGAGGCGACGATCAAGAAGCTGGACATCGTCCCGAAACAGGTCATCATCGAGGCCCTGCTAGCCGAAGTGACGCTGACCGATTCACTGGCATTCAGCCTCGAGGCTTTCGTGAACTCTGGCTCCTTTGTCGTTCAATCCTTGAACCCCTTGTCCGGCTCGATCCTCAAGGGAATCAGCGCTGCCGGGCAACTCATTGACAAAGGAGGCCTGACCTTCACCTTCGTGGAAGGGACCAGATTCAGGACATTCCTCAACAACGTGGCAACCTATACGAAGGTGAATATTCTGGCCGCTCCCCACATACTCACGGCCAACAATAAGGAGGCCAAGCTGCAAATTGGTTCGGAGGTGCCGATTATCACGAACGAACAGGCGAGCCTGACGTCTGTCAGCGCGCCGACGACCGGGGGACAAGTGACTCCCGCCGGGGTCTTCCGGACGGTCCAGCAGAAGGACATCGGGGTGATTATCGGAATCAAGCCACACATCAACGAGAAGCGGCTGGTGACCCTGGACATCGAGACGGAGCAGACAGACATCCTTGCGAAGAGCTTTGGGGACACTGGGTCGCCCGCCTTTAGCAAGAGATCG
>JACQEV010000004.1 GCA_016200385.1 Candidatus Methylomirabilota bacterium | reverse complement strand
GGATGAACGAGGACAAGCTGACCGGGCGAGAGATCTGCGCCTCCTCCAGCAACCGGAACTTCAAGGGGCGCCAGGGAAGCCCGACGGGGCGGACTCTCCTCATGAGCCCCGCCATGGTCGCGGCAGCGGCCATCGCCGGCAAGGTCACCGACGTGCGGGAACTCCTGCGATGAGCCGCGATAATAGCCGCCGCCAGATCGTCGGCCGCGGCATCCCCCTCCTCGGCAACGACATCGATACCGACCGGATCATTCCAGCCCGTTACCTGAAGAGCGTGACGTTCGAGGATCTGGAGGCGCACGTCTTCGAGGACGATCGCCGCCAAGCACCGGACCATCCGTTCAATCAGCCTCGCTACCGCGGGGCCGTCGTACTCGTGGTCGGCCAGAATTTCGGCTCCGGCTCTTCTCGGGAGCACGCCCCGGAGGCCCTGCGGCGCTGGGGCATCCGGGGGCTCGTGGGCGGGTCGTTCGCGGAAATCTTCTTCGACAACTGCACCGCCATCGGCCTGCTCTGCCTTACCATACAGGCGGAAGATATCGGCTGGCTGATCGAGGCCGTGGCGCGCCATCCGGAGCGTGAGATCCTGCTCGACCTGGAGCACCGGCTGGTACGCTTTGGGGAGCGCGCCTTCCCCGCTATGATCCCAGATGGGGCCCGCCATCAGCTCCTGACGGGCACTTGTAACGCCACCAGCGTCCTGCTCGAGGCGGGAGAGGCTATCGAGCTGGTCGCCAAACGCCTCCCTTACATCGCCGGGTACTAAGTACGCTCCACCACATATATAGCGACGTATGAAACGGCCTCATGCGTCCACTGTAAAGATACAAGGGCAAGCGGGATTCGGGTCTCCCGAAGCATACGTCGCCATACTTATGAATCTGGGCACTGAGCCGCTGCCCTTAAGAGTTTCGTCTTGACAGCGCGACGAAAGAACGGTATCTAGCTACGCTAATAGCGGATTTGGCGGCGACAGAAGCTCCGGGGCTTCCACGAGATTGGCGGGCCTTGCTTACGATTTCGTGATGTCACTCCCCGGCGTCATCTCCGGCCTTCCGGAGGGACTCGATAAAGCGAGCGACAGTGGGTGAGAGCTGCTTCTGTTTGCGGTGGATGATCCCCACGGGGCGCAGCAGATCGGGGATGTCCAGCGGGACGGCGGCGAGGCTGCCGATGCCGACCTCCTTCAGGACAGTGGGCCGAGGGAGGATGCTCACTCCGGCGTCAATGGCGATGGCCTGCTTGATCGTCTCGATGTTATCGAACTCCATCACCACGTTGACTTTCACGTTGCGTTGTTTCAGGCTCCGGTCAATCGCCTTGCGGATGCCCAGGTCCGGGTCGAAAGCCACGAACTTCTCTCCGTTCAGGTCTGCCGCCATCACCAGCCGCCGCCTGGCGAATCGGTGGCCGGGGTGGCAGACGAGCACCATCTTTTCGGACCGCCACGGGATCACGGTAAGGGAGCGAATGGGCGGCGGATAGGACATAATCCCGATGTCCGCCTCATCGTTGATAACGGCCTCGACCACCTTTTGGGGGTGGAGACATTCAAGCCGGACCTTGGCCTGCGGGTGGGCTGACATGAAGATCTGCAAATGGCGGCTGACGTCGTGAAGCCCCACGGAGTAAATGGCGGCTACGCGAACCGTGCCGTCCAACCGAGTTCTGGGGGAGGAGATACGGGCCTTGGCTTGCTCATACCGATCAAGGAGGTCCCGGCAGGCCTCATAGAATATCCGCCCCTCAGGAGTGATCGTGAACGGGCGCTTGGTCCGGTCGAGCAGATTGACATCCAAGTCGGCCTCCAGTTGCTGAACAGCTTGGCTCGCCGCTGATTGGGAGACCTCATTGGCCGAGGCCCCCCTGGAGAAGCTGCGCAGGCGGACAACATCGCAGTAGAGTCGAAGGGTTTCCAGGTTCATGAAGTCATGATACACTATTAGCGTGACTGATGCAAAGTATTTTTATTTTTTGCGTGACTTATGACTTGACTTTCTATATACTGACCGGAAGAGCAAGAAAGCTAGTACAGACGCAGTAAGAGAAGTGTCTTCGCAATGTAGGGGCCGAGACCGGAAAGCCTTTCTCGGTGAGATTGCCGCGCTCCCGTTGGTCGCTTGCAATGAAACGCCATATGGTCGAAAGTCCCCCGGTGTCATTGCGAGGGAGCGGCGCGATCGAAGCAATCTCAGGGAATTGCAAAGGGCGAATCTTGGGATTCGGAACCAAGGACAAGAATGTAGGGGCAGGGCTTGCCCTGCCCAAGAAGGGCGCAGCAAGCAGCGCCCCTACAAAGCCACCATCCGAGAGAGGTATTGCGCCACTCTTCACACAGGTAACAGGAGGATTTCGTGAGTGAGCAGATGAACCACGGGTCGCTGATGCCCTCGGGGCTCCCGCCCAGGCAGGGCCTGTACGACCCGGCGCACGAGCATGAGGCCTGCGGCGTCGGCTTCGTGGTGGACATCAAAGGGCGCAAGTCCAACGCCATCGTCAGGCAGGCGGTGACCGTCCTCAAGAACCTCGAGCATCGGGGCGCCTGCGGGTGCGAAGAGAACACCGGGGACGGCGCGGGCATCCTGATCCAGATGCCCCACCGTTTCCTCTCGCGGGAATGCGCGAGAATCGGCATCACTCTGCCTGCCCCCAAGTGGTACGGCGCGGGACTGGTCTTCCTCCCCACCGACCCCGCCCAGGCGGCCCGGTGCCAGGCGATCTTCGAAAACATCACCAGAGAAGAAGGCCAGACGCTCCTCGGATGGCGCGATGTTCCTACGGATGATTCGCCGATCGGTCCCAGCGCCAAGGCGGCCGAGCCTGTCTTCAAGCAGATCTTCATCGGGCGCAACCCCGCCATCGCGGACGACCGGGCGTTCGAGCGGAAGCTCTACGTCATTCGCAAGCGGGTGGAGCACGCGGTCTTTGGATCCCCCGTGCAAAATGGGAAGCCGTTCCACGTGCCAAGCCTCTCCTCGAACACGCTCATCTACAAGGGGATGCTGTCCGCGAACCAGATCGAGACCATGTTCCCGGACATCGTGGACCCGGCCATCGAGTCGGCTCTGGCGCTCGTGCACCAGCGCTTCTCGACCAACACCTTCCCCTCCTGGCCGCTGGCCCATCCATACCGGTACATGGGTCACAATGGCGAGATCAACACGCTTCGCGGCAACATCAACTGGATGCACGCCCGCGAGGCGCTGTGCGAGACCGACCTGCTCCCCGATCTCAAGAAGATCTTTCCCATCATCCTGGAGGGCGGAAGCGACTCGGCGATCTTCGACAATGTGCTGGAGTTCCTGGTCATGGCCGGCCGCCCCCTCCCCCACGCCGTCCTCATGATGATCCCGGAGGCCTGGAGCGGCCACGAATCGATGAGCGAGGAGCGTAAGGCATTTTACGAGTACCATGGCTGCCTCATGGAGCCGTGGGACGGGCCGGCCTCCATCGCCTTCACCGACGGCACCGTGATCGGGGCGGTCCTCGACCGGAACGGGCTGCGGCCCTCCCGCTACTATGTGACCAAGGACGGCCTCGTCGTCATGGCGTCCGAGGTGGGGGTGCTGGATATCCCCCCTGAAGACGTGCTGATCAAAGAGCGCCTCCACCCGGGCCGGATCTTCCTGCTCCAGCGGCAGCAGGCATTCGGCTACACGCACGAGGACCTGCGCATCCTGATGGCGCCCATGGCCATTGACGGCCAGGAGCCAGTGGGCTCCATGGGGAACGATGCCGCGCTGGCCGTCCTGTCCAACCGCCCTCGCCTCCTCTATGACTATTTTCAGCAGCTCTTCGCCCAGGTGACCAACCCGCCGCTGGACGGGATCCGAGAGGAGTTGGTGACCCAGATAGCCACCACCATCGGGCCCGAAAGGAACCTGCTGAAGCCCGAGCCGGAGAGTTGCCATCAGATCAAGCTGAAGTCGCCGATCCTCGACAACGAGGAACTAGCAAAGATCCGCTACGTGGACCTTCCCGGGTTCAGGTCGATCACCCTGCCCATGCTCTTCCCCGTGGCCGAAGGCGGCGCGGGGCTGGCGCGGGCGCTGGAGGACCTGTGCCGGAAGGCAAGCGAAGCGATCGCCGACGGGTACACGCTCATCATCCTCTCCGACCGGGGCGTCGATAAGGAGCATGCCCCGATCCCTGCTCTCCTGGCCACGGCCGGCGTTCACCACCACCTGATCCGGGAAGGAACCCGAACGAAGGTCGGGCTCGTGATCGAGAGCGGCGAGCCGCGGGAGAACCACCACGCGGCGCTGCTCATCGGCTACGGCGCCGGCGCCATCAACCCGTACCTGGCCTTCGAGACCCTCGACGATATGATCCGCGAGGGGCTGCTTCCGGGGATCGACCAGAAGAAGGCAATCAAGAACTATATCAAGGCCCTTAACAAGGCGGTCCTGAAGGTCATCTCGAAGATGGGGATCTCCACCATCCAATCCTATCGCGGCGCGCAGATCTTCGAGGCCGTCGGGCTGAGCAAGGAATTCGTGGACAAGTGCTTCACCTGGACCGCCTCCCGGATCGGCGGGGTCGGGATCGATGTGATCGCCGAGGAGGCGAGCCTCCGCCACCATCACGGTTTCCCGGACCGTCCCGTGGGGAAGCCCGACCTCGAGTGGGGCGGCCAGTACCAATGGCGGCGCGACGGCGAGTACCACCTGTTCAACCCCGAGACCATCTTCAAGCTCC
>JACQEV010000343.1 GCA_016200385.1 Candidatus Methylomirabilota bacterium | reverse complement strand
TCTGTCCGGTTGTTAGGGGTGCCCTGCTTCCTCTCTGAGCAGGGTGGGAGGGGGCGCACTGGAGCGGCTCGGACCCCCGATTGGGGGGGAATCGGCCTCCCCACGCGCCCCGTTGGAGAAGTGACCTCCTCAGTGGCCCGAGGATCGACGATCTCTCCGCTGCCCAGGTCACCGGCTCCCCCTCATGCGGCCGGTCCGACCGACTGGGAGGCCGGGGCGAGCAGCCGGCCCTGGGCATCATAGTGGCCCAAGGTGTGTGGGCCGTGGCCAATACTGAGCGTCCCATCTAGGTGCGCATAGACCTTCACGCGGCATTTGGCGAAGCTGTAGCGCCAGGCGGCCTGGGGGATCTGCAGCCGCCGCCGGCCGAACGCCACGCAGTTGTCGTTCCCCACGACCCGCTCATGGTGCACGGCACAGATCCGGTCGAGCTGGCCCCCGGTGTAGGGGACGAACGCGGTCCCGTCGCTGTCAGCGGGGACGGTCCAGGTCCGGGTGTGGAACGGGACCCAGGTCGCGGTCAGGAAGGCGTTGGCCGCCTCCAGGGTCGTGCAGCCCGCCAAGCGCAGCTCTTGGGGGAGCCGCCCCTGCCACGTCTCCCACAGCCGCTCCATGCGGCCCCGGGCCTGCGGCGAGTGGGCGGGGATCAGCTCGATCCCGAGCTGCCCCAACGCCCGGGCGATCTGCGTGTGGTCGGTGGCGGCCTGGGGCCGATGGGGGCTGCGCCCGGTCCGGGTCGTGATGAAGTGACTCCCCCGGTCGGTGTAGAGCGCGCAGAACACCCCCGGGCCCTCGAGCACCCCTTTCAGCGCGGCCAGCATCGTGCGGGTGTTCTCCTGCGGGACGAACCGCGCGTAGTAGGCGACGCTCGTGGCATCATCGAGCACGGCAATGAGGTCCTGCACCCCCTCCAGGCCGGGAATCCAGGCATGCGTGCTCGCATCGGCATGCAGGAGCATC
Source organism: Candidatus Methylomirabilota bacterium (assembly GCA_016200385.1). Lineage (GTDB taxonomy): Bacteria > Methylomirabilota > Methylomirabilia > Methylomirabilales > Methylomirabilaceae > Methylomirabilis. Next base: position 5,588 of record JACQEV010000343.1, on the reverse strand, counting down.
CCCGGGAGGGGCCGGCGGGGCCGCGCCTTCCGGTGCGTCCCGCGCCGGGACTCCCTCGCCACCAGCCCCGCCGTCTGCAAGGCCGTCTTGACCCAGGTGTAGGAAAGCCCAATCCCGTGTACCGCCTGGAGCTTCTCGTGGAAGTGCAACACATTGCAGTCGAAGTAGCGCTCCCGATACAGGGTCAACACCTGCCGCACCACCTCCAGCGGGACCCGCTTGGGCGAGGGCTGCTGCCGGCGCCGATCAAACAGGCCATCGTAGCCCCCCCGCTCATAGCGGACTTTCCACCGCCCCATCTGGCGATCGGAGATCCCCAGGATCTCGGCGGCTTGGTACCACTTCAACCGTCCATCAATGGCTCGCAAGATCACCTCTTGCACCTCCATCGCCCGCTCCACGGCGGAGGCAGGGTAGCCGGCGGGTTCCATCTCGATGGCCTCCTTTCCCAAGCGAAGCCATCACTGTACCCCACACTCCGCGAAAGCGGACATTTCACGTGCTACGAGAGGCGGACACTTCACATGCTACCAACAATCAATAGTTATATGGGTCGACAAGTCATCATGATTGGCGTAGAATACCTGCATGAGCAGGGATAAGGTTCTGGAGCGCGTCCTCAGTCGGACCTCCGACGCGAACATTCAGTTTGACGATCTGTGTCACCTGCTCAGCAACCTTGGTTTTGAGATGCGCATCCGCGGGAGTCACCACCTTTTTCGCAAAGCAGGGGTGGAGGAGAAGATCAATCTGCAGCGCGAGGGAGGTGAGGCGAAGCCATACCAAGTGCGTCAGGTACGGGCCGTGATCCTGAAGTACCGGCTTGGAGGTCAGGAGTCATGAACAAGTACGAAGTAATCATCTACTGGAGCGAAGAAGACCAGGTGTTTGTCGCAGAAGTGCCCGAGCTGCCGGGCTGTTCGGCGCACGGGGCGACGCATGAGGCCGCACTGGCCAATGCCCAAGAGGCCATCCGCCTCTGGATCGACACAGCGAGAGAGTTCGGTGATCCTATTCCCGTACCGAAGGGGCGGCGACTGATCTTCGCGTAGTCTCAGGTCGGTGTTTCGAAGGTCACCCGAGCGAGGCTACGAAGGAGCTCGTCGGCCATGGGGAGGGCTAAAAAGTTGCCGCGCTGCGCGCCAGTCCCAGAGTCCTGGATAGCTGCAGATGGCTGCCATTACTGCGGAATCAACGCCACGATCCGAAGCGGGCCGCCTGAGCCGCCTGCGATTTTCATCGGCAACGCGATAATCCAGGCGCCCTGTTCGGGGAGCTCCTCGAGATTGGCGATGTTCTCTAGGCCCGGTACGTTCGCGCCATTGGCAATTCGATGCACGAAGAAGTCTGTCGATGGACCGTAGTCGATGCTCGCCGTATCTACGCCGAGCGCGGCGACCCTCCGCTCCTTGACCAGGAATTCCGCCGCCTCTCTCCCGTACGACGGGAAGTGAAGGTGTGACGGGTCCCCTGGCGTGTCATCGCCCAGATACCGTTTCCGGTCGGGCCACCGCGCCCCCCATCCTGTCCTGAGCAGGATGATTGCGCCACTCGGGATGGTCCCGTGTGCGGCCTCCCAGCGTCGGACATCGTCGATGGATAACCGGTAATCAGGATCGGCTGAGGCCTGCCTGCTGGCATCGATCACCACTCCCGGGCCGATCAACTGCCGCACCGGAACCTGATCCACGGTCAACCGTCCTTCTGCGAAATGGATCGGCGCATCGAAATGGGTTCCCCCGTGCTCGGGCGTGCACAATGAGTTGGCCGCATAAAAGTAACCTGCCTCGGTCTTGCCGTAGTGAAGGCGTCTGAGCTCGAAGGAAGATGGAGAGGTCGGCCAGTAGATGGTCTGCTGATCGAAGGGATGAGTCAGATCGACGATTCGAGCGTTCGCGAGGTCAAAGGCTTCTGAGGCAGCCGCGGCTTTCGTGCGCCCGCCGCTCCTCGTTCCTTCTATGTCCGGTGGGTTTGCGACGGTGAGAGAACCGCCGAGCGTCATAGCCAGCAGCGCCAAGGCTGCCAGGACAATCTTTTGCCTTTGGGAACTCATGACACACCTCCCGCCACGGCTCCGAAGATCGTGCCTGCTGCCGGAGCCTCGAGGCTGCTCGATTTACACTTTGCTATGAGCGGGTTGCCACTGGGAGGTGCCGTCGGGGAGAGGGATCGGCTTGAAGTCGCCGAAGAGATGTGGGGCTTCCCGGGTCATGATGTCCGCCACCTTCCCGAAGACCATGCGAATCTCCACCTCAGCCCCTGGCTCTGTCCTCGCCTCGATCACCCACCTCAGCGTCCGGGCGTTGGCGCTCCAGATGATGGTCGTTGCGACTCCGTCAGGGGCGACACGGCGCATCGCAGAGGTGAGGACTTTCTTCTCGTGAAACGGGCGACCCTCGATCTCTAACACTTCCGCCAGGCGGTTCTGAGCCTCCTCACTCTTGACCACGGCCTCTTCGAAGATCGCGAGCGCCTCCGGGTTGTCGCGGATCTCGGGTGGCAGCCACATCCCGATCTCCGTCAGCCGCACGAAGCGGAGGCTCTCCTGGCTGATGGCAGTCCCCGCCCTGTGTCTCACGATTTCGTGCGTGCAGACGCGGCTGACATTGAAGAAGGCGAAGGTCCAGTTGGCGTGCTCGAGAACGCTTCCATGCTTCACCTTCAGGATATTCTCCAGGTAGGCCTTGCTTCCCTCGCGGATCTTGGTGACATTGGGATTCAGACCCGGCTCGAAGGAGCGATAGCACGAACGCCCGGCGACCTCGATCAATTTCTCTCCTCCTGAGGGGGCATCGGTATCCCACCCTGGGGCGCCCACCGCCTGAAGATAGGCGGCAAGCCCTTCGTCATTGATCGCTGGCCGGGCCAGGAGAAAAACCTGTGGCTCAACTCGCTTCACCTTGCTCTCCTCTTGTGCCGTAAGCCATGTTGCGCATGCTCGGCCCATTTTGATAACGCTTGCCTATCATCGTCAAGGAAAATTCTCGAGCAGTCGTTGGAAGCGTTCAGTGCTTGGCATGCCCCCCTGAGCCCTCAAGGCCGAGGAGCCGAGTTGCGTTTCCTGAAAGGATCTTCGCGGCGGCCTCGCCGGGGAGTTCGAGGGTGGCGAACTCCTCGAGAAGGTCAGCGGGGGAGAACATCGGGACATCGGTGCCGAAGAGGAACTGGCCGGACAGTCGCCCCTTCATGTCACGGAGCACTTCGGGGGGCAGGTAACGGTAGCGCCAGCCAGAGATGTCTATATAGATGTTGCTCTTATGGAGCGCCATCGCGAGGGCCTCCAGGTGCCACGGCCAGCCGGCATGGGCCAGCACGATCGGAACCTCGGGGAAGGTGGCGGCGGCCCGGTCCAGCAAAATCGGCCTCGCGAGATCGATCCGCAGTCCCTGTCCCCCAGGGCAGCCGGCGCCGAGCCCGCTCGTCCCGGTGTGGGTGATGACGGTCAGCCTGGCGTCAGCAGCAGCCTCGAATATGCGCATGGCTAGGTCGCTCGATGGATCGAATCCTTGCATGGTCGGGTGCAGCTTCAGCCCCAACAAGCCGAGATCGGGGAGCCGCCGCACCCGCAGGGCCGCGTCGGGCCTGTGGGGATCGACGGAGCCGAAGCCAACGAAGCGGCCCGGGAACCGTTTGATGAGGCCAGCGACGAGTTCGTTGGAAAGAGGGGGGCATCCGGTAAAGGTCTCGGCGTCCCAAGCGAGGAGGACCCCCACCATGTCGAGCTTCTCGTACTCGGCCGCGAGGTCCTCCATTGGCCGGGCCGTCACTCGCTTGCGGAAGTATCGCTCGGCTGAGGCGAGATATGGCCCGAGAGCGCCCTCGAGCCACTCAGGCACAGGCAGGTGGACGTGCATATCGATGGTGGGCATGAGTACACCTTTCGGATTCCTTGATAGCGTTCTTTCGCCCCCCTGTCAAGAAACAAGTCGTGTTGGTAGTGGGTCAGTTTGAGACTTGCGAGGCAATGCGCGACAGGAGTTGAGATTCTTCGCTCCGCTCAGAATGACACTGGCGACACTTGTCATCCTGAACGAAGTGAAGGATCTCTGGCAAAATGACCCACTACCGTCGGGTTTGCTGTTGACAGTGTCAGGGGGCTCTACTAGTATAACTATTGTCACAATGTTTGGCATATTGACTAGGTCAAATTCTGTTATAGCCAGCTTGGCGTGTCCTTCAACGCCGTGTGGAAATAAGAACAGAACAACAATGATCGACCTGATTATTGACGGTGCACAGGTACAGGTCCCCGCCGGGACTTCAATCCTCGAAGCTGTCCTCCGAATGGGTCGCGAGATCCCTCACTTCTGCTATCATCCGAAGCTCGCGGTGGTGGGGAGCTGCCGGATGTGCCAGGTGGAGGTGCAGGGAGCCCCAAAACTCGTCATCTCATGCGCCACCCCGGTTGCTGAAGGGATGGAGGTCTTGACGGCTTCCGAACGAGCGACCAAAGCCAGGAAGGCGGTCCTCGAGTTTCTATTGCTGAATCATCCGCTGGATTGTCCCATCTGCGACAAGGGCGGGGAGTGTCCGCTTCAGGATTACACATTCAAATACGGGCCGGGTGAAAGCCGATTCGTCGAGGAGAAGGTTCATCGAATCAAACATCAACCGATCGGGCCGTTCGTCGTCTTCGATGCGGAGCGGTGCATTCTGTGCAGTCGCTGTGTCCGTTTCTGCAACGATGTCGTCGGGACATCCGAGCTCGGCGTGTTCAGCCGAGGCGATCGCTCGGTGATTGGGCTGTTTCCTGGCCAGAGTCTGGATAACAAGTACTCCGGGAATGTCATTGACCTCTGTCCTGTCGGGGCGCTGACCAGCCGGGATTACCGCTTCAAGTCGAGGCCATGGGATCTGGTCACGCAGGTCCCGTCGGTGTGCGGACTTTGCAGTGCCGGATGCAACATCGTCGTGGATGTGCGGCACAAGGAACAGGGGCAGCAGCTCCTCCGGATCCGACCAAGGATCAACGACGACGTCAACGGGTACTGGATCTGCGACGACCGTTGATCCGACGGGATGGCGAGTTTCAGCCGGTTCGCTGGAGCGAGGCGATCGATCACCTTGCGGATTCCCTGTCACGGGTCCTCCGCGAGAGGGGACCAGGGGCCGTTGGGGTGATCGCCTCGTCGCGGCTGACCAACGAAGAGGGGTTCCTTGTCCGACAACTTTTCGCGACATCGCTGGGCATCCCGAACATCGACTATCGGGTGAGGCGGTCTCAGGAGCCGGGAGGCGATGCTCCCGAAGACCACCTGCTTCGCCGGATCGACAAATATCCCAACTCGGTCGGGATGCGAGCGCTCGGGCTTGTTCCGGCCGAGGGAGGGATGGCGACAAGGGAGATGCTGACCGCCGTGGCTGAGGGTCGGCTGGCCGCTCTGATCGTATTTGAGGAGGATCTCGTGGGTGCGCTGTCGGGAGAGCTGGCTGCCGGCGAGGCCCTCAAGAAGCTGGACTTCCTTGTTGCTTACGACGTGTTCTTGACGGCGACGGCGAAATTGGCTCACATTGTCCTGCCCGCAATGAGCTTTTATGAGAAGGACGGGACGTTCACGAATTTCAGCGGGCGGGTTCAGCGGGTGATG
>JACQEV010000334.1 GCA_016200385.1 Candidatus Methylomirabilota bacterium | reverse complement strand
GGTTGTTCCCCCTGGCCCAGTGCGAGCTGACCTACGATGAGGCGATGCGGCTGACCGGGATCCAGCTCCTTGATGATCCGTGGGAGATCCACTACCTCGTTCCGCCGCTCAGCTTCCTGCAACTGCGGATGGAGCAGGATGCCAATCCGAACCACGGCAGGACCACGAAGCTGATTGCCACCGTCGATGAGCGCGAGTTCGTGTTTGAGGAGGAGGGGGAGGAGCTGCTGAAGGGCCTGAACGCCCTGCTGATGACTGAAGACCCCGATGTCATCGTCTCGCGGTACGGCGATTCGTACATCATTCCCAGGCTGCGGCGGCTGGCGGACGTCCACGGGATCGCGCTTGCCCTCAACCGGGACGAGGGGGCGGGGATCAAAAGCCGGAAGGCCAGGAGCTTCTTCACCTACGGCAAGATCGTCTATCGGGCGGGCGCCCAGATCCTGCACGGCCGCTGGCACCTAGATGTCGCGAACTCGTTCACCGTCGAGGAGACGGGCCTGGATGGCCTGATCGAGCTCGCACGGGTGACGAAGCTGCCGGTGCAGCGCTGCGCGCGCACCTCGCCCGGCACGGGCGTCTCCTCGATGCAGCTCGACCTTGCCTGGAGCGACGGCTACCTGATCCCATGGCGCAAGCGGTTGCCGGAAGACTTCAAGACCGGGACCGAGATGCTGCTGATCGACAAGGGCGGCCTGGTCTTCCAGCCGCGCATCGGGTTGTACGAGCAGGTCTGCGAGCTGGATTTCAGCGCGATGTTTCCCAGCATCATGGCGAAGTACAATATCTCGCAGGAGACCATGCGGTGCGCCTGCTGTCCCGAGAACAGGGTGCCGGAGATCGGCCACAACATCTGCACGAAGCGACGGGGGCTGGTGGCCCGGACGCTCGAGCCGGTGCTGCAGCGGCGGAGCATCTACAAGACGCTGATGAAGCAGGCCGTCACGGCGGAGCAGCGCGAGCTGTACGACAAGCGACAGTCCGCGCTCAAATGGCTTGGTCTTGTTGCATTCGGCTACCAGGGGTACCGGAACGCGCGCTTCGGGCGGCTTGAAGGGCACGAGGCGGTCACCGCCTATGCGCGCGAGAAGCTGCTGGTCGCCAAGGAGATTGCGGAGGCAGGAGGGTACTCGCTCATTCACGCGATCGTCGATTCGATGTGGCTGCAGAAGCCGGGCGCGACGCTACAGGACTACGAGCGGCTTGCGGCCGACATCTCGCGGCAAACCGGGCTTTCCATTCTCGTGGAAGGGATGTACAATTGGATCGCGTTCCTGCCGTCGAAGGTCTCCCCGAAGGCGCCGGTCCCGAACCGCTATTTCGGCCGCTTCCTGAACGGCACGATCAAGGTCCGGGGCCTGGAGGTCAGGCGTTCGGACACGCCGGGGTTTGTGAGGAGCGCGCAACGAGCGATGCTTACGACGCTCTCGACGGCAGGGACCTATGAAGAGTGCAGGGCGCGTGTCCCTGAACTGCTGGATGCGCTGAGAGCAAAGGTCGATGCACTTCGGAGCAGCAGCGTGCCGCTTGCGGAGCTTGCCATCACCAGGCAACTGTCTCAAGAGCCAGGGCAGTACAAGACCGACACGGTCCTCTCGGAAGCTGCAAAGGATCTCGCCAGCAGCGGCGTTCGTCTCTCTCCCGGCGAGGAGATCCAGCTTGTGATCGTGGACTCCAGGGCCAACGACAAGGTCTCGAAGGCGAAAGCCTACGCCCTCTACGACGGCAGCCTCGGCTACGATGTCGAGAAGTACACCGAGCTGTTGCTGAAGGCTGCGGAGTCGGTGCTGTGGTTTTTTGGCTACGACTACGCCCGATTGAAAGCGCTGATCTTGGAGTACCCGTCATTGCGAGAAGCGAAGCGACGAACGGCTGGGGTGTCGAAGGGCTTGCCCTGCCCAAGGAAGGGCGCAGCAAGCAGCGCCCCTACGAATCCGCCATCCGAATTCAGAAGAGATTGCCAGGCTCCCGTTGGTCGCTCGCAATGACGATATCAAGGATTCAATAACCCGGCGAAAGGAGGTTTCGGCATGTTGCTCTCTCGTGTAATTGCAGGCACGATCATCGCGAGCACCATCCTCTGGCCAGTTCCCGCCAAAGCGGGGTGGGTCATCGATCAGGTGACAAAGGGTGCTGGCGAAGGGGCCCGGCAGCAGGTGGTACTGCAGGCCAACCGGATGAAGACCCTCATGCTGGGAGCGGATGGGGAACCGGTCACAACATTCATCCTGGACTTGAACGCCCAGACCATCACCCAGGTGGATTACGTGAAGCGGCAATACACTACTACTACAGTTCAGGAGTTCGGGCAGGTGATGCAGGGCGCAATGGAAGCGGCGTCGGAACATGTGGCGAAAGCGATGGAACAAATGAAGGAGAGCATGAAAGACATGCCGCCCGAGCAGCGCAAGATGATGGAGGAGATGATGCGCTCCCATATGCCCAAGAGCCAGCCGACAACAGTGGACTGCCAGGAGCCAAAAGTCGAGCTGCGGAAGACCGGCCAGCAGGCCACGATCGCGGGATACCAGGCTGTTCGCTACGACGTCCTGATCGATGGGAAGCCAGAATCGGAGCTCTGGCTCGCCAAGGGCATCGCCGCCTGGCGAGAGCTGGACCCGCAAAAGCTCGAGAAGTTCGCGGCTGAGATGGCCAAGCTGGCGCCGCGTTGCGGCCGTGGGCAGCGACAACGCGGGTTCCGAGGAGATGATCCGGCATGGAAGTTGGCCAACGAGGGGTATCCGGTCCGAACGGTGCACCAAAGCGATGGTAGAGTCACTGTCGAGGTTGTCAAAGCGGAAACCCGGACGGTCCCGGCGACAGAGTTTCAACCCCCCGCCGGGTTCGCGCGGAAGACATTCCCGGAGATGATGCAACACTAACGTGGACACAGTATTACATCCCCGATGTGTAGGGGCGCTGCTTGCTGCGCCCTCTTTGGGCAGGGCTAATGAGGAGAGATGAACGAGGACGTTGAGCAGCATGTACGGGTAGGCACGTCAGGCTGGTCCTACCCCAAGGGAGAGGGAACCTGGAACGGCATCTTCTATCCGTCGAAGGCGAAGAACGAGTTGGAGCTGTACAGCAAGGCCTTCAATACCGTGGAGGTGAACTCAACTTTTTACCGACTGATCGATCCTCGGACAGCGAGGGCCTGGGTCAAGATCACCCCGCAGGAGTTCGAGTTCGCGATCAAAGTCTGGCAGAAGTTCACCCATCCGGAAATGTTCGAGAAGGCGACCGGAGCCGAGCCGGAGGTGACGCAGCAGGATTACGACGATTTCAGGCGAGGCATTAACCCGATCGCTGAAGAAGGCAAGCTCGCGTGCCTGCTGGTTCAGTTCTCAGAGTGGTTTGCGAGAACGCCTCAGCATCAAGAGGTCCTCTCGACGATCCTGACGCAGTTCAAGGACTACCCCGTGGCGGTCGAGCTGCGCCATGTCTCCTGGAGTGAGTATACTGATGACACCAAGGCACTGCTGGCTTCCTCTGGCGCAGGATGGGCCTTCACCGACATGCCGGAATTCAAGAGCACGATCAAGCAGGAGCTGGAGCCGCAGGAGCTGATGTACCTGCGCTTTCACGGCAGGAACCGGGAGAAGTGGAGGAAGCACGAGACGGCCGAGGAGCGGTACGATTACCTCTATTCAGAAGAAGAGTTGGGGCCCTTCGCAAAGCGGGTTCGGGAAATCGCGGCAACAGGACGGGCCAAGATCCTGATCTACTTCAACAATCATGTGCGAGGTCAGGCGCCGGCGAATGCCTTGATGATGGCCCGCCAAATTGGAATGCCGGCCACCGCCACGGTGAGTGAGGAGTTCGTCAAGGCGTTTCCGGCAATCAAAGACGCAGTCAAGACGATTGAAGTTGTTGAAGAGGCGAAGCGCAAGCAAGGCGTCCTGTGCTGAAAAGACCTCCTCCCCTTTGTAAGGGGAGGTTGGGTGGGGGAGAGGGGAAGGCAGAGAGGGGAGCACAGTGGAAAGAAAAAGAAGGGGGGAAAGGTCTCGCCCTCGCTTGATCTCACCCAGCTCGGAAGATTATCGAGGCAGGTTTGGAATCTTGTGGATGGTCGAGTTGGAGACCGCGAAGGTATTCACCTGCGGCTCTCCGTCGATCAAGCTTTCGAGCGCCCGCAGCACGCCCGGGTACGTCTCACGATGATACGCCTCTGCGCTATCGGCCGCGTCCCACAGGCTGATGGCCACAGCCTCGCCGCGCTCACCCGAGACGAACGAAATCTCGTCGTTAAACCCCTTCTGCTCCCGTAGGATCGGGATGATTTCGTTCTCCAGCATCCGAGAATACGCCACGGCCATTCCCGGACGCAGCTTCAGACACACCTTTCTTGCGAACATGATCTCCTCCAGATTGAATGATTGTTAATGGGATTCCAGGTGACCTGAACGACTCAGACGACCGAGGAACTCCCGTGGCAGGACTTCAGTCAACGGCATTGTATTCGATGCGACGCGGTGTGTCAACACATTTGATTATTCCTATCGCCGATGCCTTCGGAAAAGACTCCTTGACATTAGTTGGGAGATACCGTACAAAATGATAGAAACCCGCTGGGGAAACAGGGAGAGTAGATTTCCCTGTTTTTCTTTTTTCACCGCGGGCGCCTCTCTACAAGTTCTACTGCAACCTTTGCTGCCGGGCACTATCATGGCGGTGTAGCTCAGTCGGTCAGAGCACGCGGCTCATATCCGCGGAGTCACTGGTTCGAGTCCAGTCACCGCCACCATCATTGAAGAGCCACTTTCGCTTCCCAACCTCGCATTGTGTCCCCTGTTCCCTCACCTACACTCAGGCTGCTATAACGCCAGGCGAGACGGGACGCGCGGCGTACCTTTCATCGTTATTGCGAGCGACTGAAAGGAGCGCGGCAATCCGACACGAAGTGTCGTTGCGAGGCTCCGCCCCCTCGGCAGTGCTCGGGGCAGGCTGCGCAATCCCCCTGAGATTCCTCCCTTCGGTCGGAATGGCCTTTCAGGCCAGGTTACTTCATCGCAGTGCTCCTCGAAATGACCGAAAGCTTCTTTAGCCTCGCAAAGACGCGCGAGGAGTCCTGCTCCTAGGAATGACGCAAACAGCTTGTAAAGGCTGGATCAAGGGGCTTTACCCGCGTATGAAGTCATTGTTGCACGGAAGCGGCGGCGCGATCCTCCTGGTTGCGGCCTGTTTCCTCTCCGGCTGCTCCCTGTGGAACCGGGGTGCGCCCGCAAAGGGAGCGGAGCAGGCGGCCGTGAAAGAGAAAGCGTCGGCCTCTTCTAAGGAGCAGGTCGCAGCGGCTCCAGCACCTG
>JACQEV010000333.1 GCA_016200385.1 Candidatus Methylomirabilota bacterium | reverse complement strand
TTTTACTCTTTTAACTCTGAACTACGAACTCCGAACCCTGAACTCCAAACTATCTGAACAGATCCTCCTCGGGGGGCCGCAGCAGCATCGAGGCCCGACCCTCCCCCTCCGGGTAGCGGTAGCCGCGAATCAGCACCGCGGGGATTCGCTCCGTTTTCCCCATGACCAGCTCGGCCGCGGCCGCCAGTTCGTCCGCTACGGCGATGATTGTGGCTTTGAGGTCCCGTCCGAAATCATCACCGATTTTGGCATAATCTCTGAGCGGGAGCAGGCCGCTGACCCCGATGGCGACATTGGTTAGCCCCGTGCGCCAGGGGCGGCCAAAGGTGTCGGAGATGAGCACCCCGACCTCGACCCGGTAGAGCGCAAGGATCCGATCCCGGATGGCCTTCGCTGACCCGTCCGGGTCGAGCGGGAGGAGAGCGGCGCACTCCTGATCCGGGAGATTGGACCGGTCAATGCCGGCATTGGCGCAGATGAAGCCGTGCTGGGTCTCAGCGAGCAGGACTCCGCGGTCCATCCGGACGATTCGTCGCGCCTCTCGAAGGATCAGCTCGACCAGGCGAGCGTCCTTGGCGAGAAGGGCGGCCCAGGAGTTGGCCAGTGGCGAGGGTGCCGCGTCACGAAGGGACACCACGCGCCCTTCGGCCTTGGAGACGACCTTCTGCGTCACGACCAGGACATCGCCCGGCCGGAACGCGAGACCCAGCGAGTCCGCCGCCTCGACGATCAACGCGGCCAAGTCATCCCCGGTCCGGATTTCCGGGAGACCGGTCAGGCCGATCAGAGAGAGTTCAGGCGTCTTTCGCGACATCGAGTCTCCCATCAATCTCGAGCCGGCGGAGTAGGTCGTGCGTCCTGGTTTGACCCGGCTGCTGCAGGAAGCATCGGAGGTCATCGATCTCATCGATGTCCAGTGCGAGGTTGGGAAGGTCACACACCTCGCAGGGCAGCCCCCTCGCCTCGGCCTCCCGCCGGTGGGCCCTGAAGCTATCGTATCCAAACCGGAAGGGGATGGCCCCTGATGGCCGCGCGAGCACGGCGTTGGTTCCGAGTTCGTCACGTGAGGGCACCAGCACGATGCCGGGGGATGAGGTTCCTTTCTCCACGATCCGAGTCAGATCGTTGAGCGTGACGCGTGGGACATCGAGCGGCAGCGTCAGCATCCCCTCGGCCCCCATCTGGCCGCAGATGGTGGCGGCCGCGTCCACCGATTGGCTCTGCCGGAGCTGTCGGACCTCCTTGATGACCCCGGCACCATACTGCCGGGCATACGCCGCGGCCTCGGCGTCTGAGGTGATGACCAGCACGCGATCAAGCAAGGGGCAAATGGCCACGACCGAAAGCACATCCTCCAGCATCGTCCTCGAGAGGAGATGTCGCTCAGCCGCCGTCAGCAGAGGTTGGAGCCGCTGCTTGCCTCGGGTCAACTCCTTCACCGGGATCACGGCGACAATCATTCGTCACTCAGGTCGGAGGGAGGCAAGCCACGAGAGTGTCTCCTTGGCCAGGGAAATCTTTCGCTCCAGATTATCCATCACGGTCTCTGCCGTCCTTGCCTTGACCGGTAGCGCCTCGATGGCGGGGAGGAGCTCGACGTCGAGTCGATCGACGATGAATAGGTCAAGGAGGTCCTGATAGAGGCGCGCCACTGAAAGAGCCGAGACCTCGTAGCCAAGGCCGGCCAGGAACTTGTCGGTCGGGCCCTTGAGCGAACGGCCGCCAACGACCGGACTGATCGCCACAACTGGCGCCACGGTCGCTCGCAGCGCATCGCGGATTCCCGGAACGGCGAGGATCGGTCCCACACTGATCACCGGATTACTGGGGCAGAGAATGATTCCATCGGCGGCCTCGATCGCCTCGAGAACGCTTGGCGCTGGCCGTGATCGTTTCACGCCCTCGAAGCTCACTGCGCGCACGGCGTGGCGAGCCCCGTCGCGGACGAGGTACTCTTGAAACGGTCGTGGCCCCTCGTCGGTGAGGACGATCGTCGAGACCGGCTCGTTCGTCATCGGGAGAATACGGGCTCGGACCCCGAGGGAGCGCCTGATCAGATCGGTCACTTCGGTGAGCGTCAGCCTCTGCCGAAGCAGGGCGGTCCGGTGCACGTGGGTGGCAAGGTCTCGGTCCCCGAGATTGAACCAGGCCTCGCGGCCGTAGCGGGCAAGCCAACTGAGGGCGTTGAAGGTATCGTTCTCGATCCCCCATCCTCTTTCCTGATCGGCCAGACCTGCCAAGGTGTACACGACGGTGTCCAGGTCGGGGCAGATGGTGAGGCCGTGCAGGACGAAATCGTCTCCGGTGTTCACGATGACCGTCAGCTCTGCCGGGTCGATCGCTTGGCACACACCCAGGAGCAGCTTGGAGGCGCCGATCCCTCCGCCAAGGGCGACGATCATCGCTCCTTCTCCGGAAGGCCAGTGATGCGGATTCCCGCCTCCTGGGTCCTGTAGCGCCGGTTCAATTCCAGGAGCAGCGGAGTCAATCCCTCGACAGCCCTGGCATGGTGCGCCCCGCCAGCGTCAATGGCGCGGAGGCCGGCCTTCTCGACAAGTGCCATAGCGCTTCGCTTGGCGTTGGGGTCGTCCCCGCAGACAAGGACATCGGAGTCTATCGCTCTCTTGGGGTCTTTCAGCAATCGATAGGAGATATTCTGGAAGGCCGCCACCACCTTCGTCTCAGACCCGAGGAACTCCTGCGCCTGCTCCAGAGCGGATCGGTTGTTGGCCGAGGCCAGTCGCCCGGGCGCCTCGGGATCGAGGGGAACGGTCGTATCGATCAGGAGTTTGCCACGCACAGCCTCCTTCACCTCCTGCAGTGTGGCGAGGTGAGCGGCGTAAGGGACCGTCAGAACCACGACGTCAGCCTCTTCGACGGCCCGTCGGTTCGACGTTCCGCGGGCGGCGGCTTTTCCTAACATTCGGTTCAGATGGTCGGCCGCCGCGGCAGCCCGTTTTTCATCCCTCGATCCGATGACGACGTCCTCCCCGGCGGCTGCCCAGCGCAATGCCAGCCCCGCTCGCTCCCGCCCTGTCCCTCCAATGATCGCGATCTTCATGCATTCTCCTGAGAAATAAAGCGTTCAGAGTAGAATAAAAAGCGTTCAGAGCTCAGAGCAGGAAAACGGATCTGCGACTGCTCTTACTCTGAACTACGAACTTTGAACACTGAACCCAAGGGCATCCATAGTAGATCCGAATACGTTCATAGTTCATAGCCAGGAAAAGGATCTAAGGTTGCACTAACTCTGAACTCTGAACCCTGGACTCTGAACTGTAGCGCCTGTAGCGGAACATGTTAGAGTCAGTCAGCATCCGGTACGAGC
>JACQEV010000356.1 GCA_016200385.1 Candidatus Methylomirabilota bacterium | reverse complement strand
GGGACGAACTGGACCTTCGGGTTCGCCGCGTGCAGGACCTTCGTGATCGCCGCGGTCAGGGTCGTCTTGCCGTGGTCGATGTGCCCGATGGTCCCGATGTTCATGTGCTCTTTGGTGCGCTCGAATTTGGCCTTGGCCATAAGATGACTCCTTTACATACTACAGACGCAGCCGAACCCGACTATCGCCCGCCGACGCGCCCACCCATACGAGTGACGATCTCTTCCGCAATGTTCGAGGGAACAGCCTCATACCGGGAGAACTGCATCGTGTGAGTGGCCCTGCCCTGGGTCGCTGAGCGCAGGTCAGTGGCATAACCGAACATCTCGGACAGCGGCACCTCCGCTCGGATAACTTGGACCGCGGGCCTCGCCTCAATCCCCAGCACCCGTCCACGACGCGAGTTTAAATCGCCGATGACCTCCCCAAGGAATTCTTCCGGGGTCACAACGTCCACCTGCATGATCGGCTCCAGCAGGACTGGTTTCGCGCGCCTCGCCGCTTCCTTGAAGGCCATAGAGCCGGCGATCTTGAACGACATTTCCGAGGAGTCCACCTCGTGATACGACCCGTCAAAGAGGGTGATCTTGACATCGACCACGGGGTAGCCTGCCAGAACCCCGGTGTGCGTGGCCTCTCGGACCCCTTTCTCCACCGCCGGGATGTACTCCTTGGGAATCACGCCGCCCACGATCTTGTTGGCGAACTCGATTCCCGACCCGGGAGGAGCGGGCTCCACCCTGATCCAGGCATGCCCGTATTGCCCGCGACCACCCGTCTGTCGCACAAAACGGCCCTCGGCCTCCGAGGGAGAGGTCACGCTCTCGCGATACGCCACCTCCGGTTTGCCGACATTGGCCTCGACCCTGAACTCCCGCAGGAGGCGGTCAACGATGATCTCCAGGTGCAACTCCCCCATCCCGGAGATGATCGTCTGTCCTGTCTCCTCATCGGTACGAGCCCGGAAGGTCGGATCCTCATTGGCCAACGCTACCAAACCGGCGGACAAACGATCCTGCCCTTCCTTCGTCTTCGGTTCGATGGCCACGGCGATCACCGGCTCAGGGAACTCGATGGATTCAAGGACAATCGGGTGGGCCTCGTCACAGAGGGTATCGCCCGTCCTCGTCCCTTTCAGCCCCACCGCAGCCGCGATATCCCCCGCGGAGACCTCTTTAATTTCCTCGCGCTTGTTCGCATGCATGCGGAGCAGCCGCCCGATTCGCTCCCGGTTGTCACGGGTGGAGTCGTAGACGTGGGTCCCCGATGTCAGGGTCCCGGAGTACACCCTAAAGAATGCAAGTTGTCCCACGTAGGGATCCGTCATGATCTTGAACGCCAATGCAGAGAAGGGCTCGGTTGACTTGGCCGATCGAACCGCGGGTTTCCCGGTGCGGGTATCGATCCCCTCGACAGGCGGCAGGTCGGCGGGGGACGGGAGATAGTCCACAACCGCATCGAGCAACAGCTGAACCCCCTTGTTCTTGAACGAGGCACCAGCCAGTACAGGGACCAGAAGCAGCTTGAGCGCGGCACTCCGGATGGCGGCTTTGATCTCCTCCGGACCAATCGCAACCCCATCCACGTATCGGGAGAGAAACAGCTCGTCTGCTTCAGCGATGGTCTCAAGCAACCGTTCACGAGCCTCCTGAACGCGTTCCCGCATCACCTCTGGAACCTCCCCCTCCCTGTAGCTCGCCCCCAGACTCTCTTCGTCCCAGATCACCGCCTTCATCCGAACCAGGTCCACAACCCCTTCGAACCGGTCTTCTTTGCCAATGGGAAGCTGCAGGACCGCGGGGTTAGCCCCCAAGCGCTCAGCGATCATCCGCACACACCGGTCGAAATCAGCACCCGTGCGATCCATCTTATTGACGAACGCGATCCGGGGAACCCCGTACTTGTCCGCCTGGCGCCATACCGTCTCGGACTGAGGCTCCACCCCTGCCACTGCGTCGAAGATGGCGACGGCGCCGTCCAGCACGCGAAGCGAACGCTCGACCTCCACAGTGAAATCGACGTGGCCAGGGGTATCAATGATGTTGATCCGATGGTCCCCCCAAAAGCAGGTGGTGGTGGCGGAGGTAATCGTAATCCCCCGCTCGCGCTCCTGCTCCATCCAGTCCATCTCAGTGGATCCCTCATCAACCTCGCCGATCTTATAGGTCTTGCCGGTGTAGTAGAGGATCCGCTCGGTCGTGGTCGTCTTCCCGGCGTCGATATGCGCCATAATACCGATGTTCCGGACCTTCTCTATGGGATATGGCTCAGCCATGACTGTGTTCCGAGTTCCCGGTTTCGGGTTCCGAGTCTCGGGTTTCGGGTTCCGAGCGGCGCATGCCAACCCGAAACTCCAGACGCGAAACTCGAAACTCTATCATTACCAGCGATAATGCGCGAACGCCTTGTTCGCCTCGGCCATTTTATGGGTGTCTTCCTTCTTCTTCACCGAGTTGCCGCGGTTATTGGCGGCCTCGATAAGTTCTGCAGCGAGCCGTTCAGCCATCGTCTTCTCGGTCCTCTTCCTGGAGAAGCCGATGATCCATCGGAAGGCCAGCGAGGTTCGGCGATCCGCCCGGACCTCAACAGGAACCTGGTAGGTCGCGCCGCCCACCCGACGTGACTTGACCTCTAGGACCGGCTTGACGTTGTCCACCGCTTGCTTGAACATCCGCAGCGGATCGGTCTTGGCACGATCCTCTATGATTTTCATCGACCTGTAGAGGATCGATTCGGCCACGCTCTTCTTGCCCTGGTTCATCATCGTGTTGACAAACTTCGCCACCAACCGATTGCCATAGAGCGGATCGGGTAACACGTCTCGTTTCTCAGCCACCTTTCGTCTGGGCATTCACTTTCCCCCCATCCACAGGCCACAGATGCCGCTAAAAAATCAAAATCGGCACCTCAGGCCAGGTTCGTGAAGAACCAATTCCCTCAAGTGCCGAAGGTCGCTAACCGGTTTTCGGTCTCTTGGCGCCGTAAAGGGATCGCCCCTGTTTGCGATCCTGGACCCCCGCAGTGTCGAGGGCACCGCGGATCACATGGTAGCGAACGCCTGGCAGGTCTTTGACGCGGCCTCCCCTGATCAGGACGATGGAGTGCTCCTGCAAATTGTGACCGATTCCTGGGATGTATGTCGTCACTTCGATCCCATTCGTCAGCCGCACCCTGGCCACCTTCCGAAGGGCAGAATTCGGCTTCTTCGGTGTGGTCGTATAGACGCGAACGCACACGCCACGTCGCTGGGGACATCCCTGCAACGCCGGCGTCTTGACCTTCCTGGCGGCCGCAGCTCGGCCCTTACGAACTAACTGCTGGATGGTGGGCACTCTGTACTCCTTTGGTCGTCGAAACCCTCCTATTTTAGTAAATGGTTATGTTTTGTCAAGCTTTTTTAAGCATCAAGTGACACCCCGACCTCATCCAGCCCTTCGCCAGCTTGCCGCTTCAACGCCGCAGGCACCTCCTTGGGCGGGATCACTTCCGGCGTGGAGATGGCCGTCTCCCGATACCACTTCATCCCTGTTCCAGCGGGGATGAGCCGTCCCATGATGACGTTCTCTTTCAGGCCGCGCAGCTCATCTCTGGCCCCGTTGATGGCTGCCTCGGTCAAGACCTTGGTGGTCTCCTGAAAGGAAGCGGCGGAGATGAAGCTGTCGGTGGAAAGGGAGGCCTTGGTAATCCCCAGGAGGAGCGGCTTTGCAGTGGCCGGCGTCCCTCCGGGGGCCATGACACGCTGGTTCTCTTCGAGGAAGAGGACCTTATCCACGTGCTCACCGACCAAGAAATTGGCGTCACCCACCGTCTCGATCCGCACTCGCTTTAACATCTGCCTGACGATCACCTCGATGTGCTTGTCGTTAATCTGCACGCCCTGGAGTCGATAGACCTCCTGAATCTCATTCACCAGGTACTTCTGCAGCTCCTGCTCTCCCAACACATCCAAGATGTCATGGGGATTAATGGGGCCATCCATGAGGGGCTCGCCGGCCTTGACCTCATCTCCCTCCAAGACATTGATATGCTTGCTCCGTGGTATCAGGTACTCTTTGGCCTCGCCGTTCTCATTCCGGATGATCAGCTTGCGCATCCCCTTCACCGTCCCGCCGAACTCCACTCGGCCGTCGATCTCGGAGATGACCGCGGCGTCCTTCGGCCTGCGCGCTTCGAAAAGCTCTGCCACCCGCGGGAGCCCACCAGTGATGTCCTTGGTCTTCATCGTCTCTCGCGGGATCTTCGAAAGGATATCCCCGGCCGATACCATCTGGCCCTCGTTCACCATCAGATGGGCGCTGACAGGTAGGAGACAGCGAAAGACCGTGGCCCCGTGCTCGTCCTTAATCGAGATCCGGGGTTGCAGATCTTCACGCCCGTGCTCCACCACTACGCGCTGTGACAAGCCGGTCACTTCGTCGACTTCCTCGCGGATGGTCACCCCGTCGATGACATCCCGGAAGTGCACCTTCCCGGCTTGTTCCGCCAAGATCGCAGTCGTGAAGGGATCCCACTCCATCAGAATCTGCCCGGCCTTCACCGCCTTGCCGTCCTCTACCTTGAGGCGAGCGCCATAGACGGCGGGGTAGCTTTCCTTCTTGCGGCCCTTCTCGTCGATGATGCTGATGGCGCCATTCCGGTTCATGACCACCTGGTCGCCCTGAGGGATCTTGACCGTGCGCAGGTTCGTGAACTTGATAACCCCCACCCCCTTGCATTCGAGGGTGCTCTGCTCAACGGCACGGCTCGCAGTGCCGCCGATATGGAAGGTCCGCATGGTGAGCTGTGTCCCGGGCTCGCCGATTGACTGCGCTGCCAGGACACCGCTCGCCTCTCCCAGTTCCACCAGCCTGCCGGTGGCAAGGTTGCGGCCGTAGCACTTGACGCAGATCCCCCGCCGCGCCTCGCAGGTGAGGACAGAACGAATCTTGATCCGGTCAATGCCGGCATTCTCGATCTTGCTGGCCAGCACCTCCACGATCTCTTGATTGGCTTGAACCAGCACCTCCCCGGTGAATGGGTCAAGGACATCGTCCAGCGCGACCCGACCGAGGATGCGGTCACGCAAGGGCTGGATGATCTCGCCCCCTTCGATAAGCGGGGTGACCCAGATGCCATTGGGCGTCCCGCAATCCATCTCGGTCACGATGACATCCTGGGCCACGTCTACCAGCCGGCGCGTCAGATAGCCGGAATCAGCCGTTTTCAACGCCGTATCCGCTAAACCTTTCCGCGCGCCGTGGGTTGAGATGAAATATTGGAGGACGGTGAGGCCTTCCCGAAAATTGGCGGTGATGGGCGTCTCGATGATCTCTCCTGAAGGCTTGGCCATCAACCCGCGCATGCCCGCCAACTGCCTGATCTGCTGCCGGCTGCCCCTGGCCCCAGAGTCGGCCATCATGAAGACAGGGTTAAATTCTCCCTTCTCCTCCGCCTCGATCTCTCGGAACATCTCGTCCGACACTCGCTCGGTCACGTGGGTCCAGATGTCGATGATCTTGTTGTAGCGCTCGGACTCGGTGATGACGCCGATCTTGGCCTGCTTCTCGATCTCGCGCACTTCCAGCCGCGCCTTGGCGACCAACTCCTTCTTGATCGGCGGGATCTTCATGTCCGTGATGGAAATGGAGAGGCCGGCCATCGTGGCGTAGTGGTAGCCGAGGCTCTTCAAGTCGTCGAGCAGGATGACGGTGCGATAGTGGCCGAGGCGCTTGTAGCACTGCTCGACCATCCGGGAGAGCTCCTTCTTGCCCATCTGAGCGTTCGTGTTGATAAGGGGCTCGACCGTCTCCTTCGCCTTCTCGTCCTTGTCCTTCTTGGATTCCTTTTCCTTCGCGGCCGCTTCTTTCGCGAGCGCCTCGCGGTAGAAGGAGCTCAGCTCCTTGGGAAGGATCTCGTTGAAGATGACGCGGCCGATGGTCGTGAAGTCCTTCCAGCCGTTGACGTTCATCGCCTCTTTATCTTCGACGCCCTCTTCCACGATCCGGTTGATGCCGCGGACCTTGATCCGCGCGTGGAGGTCGACGGCGCCGTGCTGATGCGCCGCGACGGCCTCGGTGACGTCGCCGAAGAAGCGGCCTTCGCCGCGCTCCCCGGGCTTCGCCTTCGTGAGGTAGTGGATGCCGAGCACCATGTCGTGCGTCGGCGCCATGATCGGCCGGCCGGACGCGGGCGACAGGATGTTGTTCGACGCCATCATGAGCACGCGCGCCTCGAGCTGCGCTTCCTGCGACAGCGGCACGTGGACGGCCATCTGGTCGCCGTCGAAGTCGGCGTTGAAGGCCGTGCAGGTCAGGGGGTGCAGATTGATCGCCTTGCCCTCGACGAGGACCGGCTCGAACGCCTG
>JACQEV010000341.1 GCA_016200385.1 Candidatus Methylomirabilota bacterium | reverse complement strand
CGGCTCACTGGAAAAGGACCTGCTGGCCAGGGACGGCGGGCCGACACCCGAGGCCATGGTGGAGAGCGCTCTGCGTCACATCCGGATCCTGGAGGATCTGAACTACCGCGAGATGAAGATCTCGCTGAAGGCATCCGACCCCCTGATGATGATCGAGGCATACAGAATTCTGGCGGACAAAGTGGACTACCCATTACACCTCGGCGTGACTGAGGCAGGCACGCCCGGCGTGGGGACGATCAAGTCATCGGTTGGCATCGGGACACTTTTGGCCGAGGGAATCGGCGACACCATCCGCGTGTCGCTCTCGGCCGATCCTGTTGAGGAGATCAAGGTCGGAACTGAGATCCTGAAGTCACTCGGTCTTCGGAAAGGCGGGCTGACGTTCGTCGCCTGCCCCTCGTGCGCCAGGGCCGACATCGACCTGATTGCCTTGGCCCAGGAGGTGGAGCGGCGGATGGCGGGGATCAACAAGGAGATCCACGTCGCCGTGATGGGATGCGAGGTGAATGGACCCGGCGAGGCCAGGGGCGCCGACATCGGAGTCGCCGGCGGGAAGGGGATCGGGTTGATCTTCAAAAAGGGACAGGTGATTCGCAAGGTGAAGGAATCGGAGATCGCCGATGCCCTGATGGAGCAGGTCAACAAGATGGTGGCGGAGTGCGAAGGTCAGGCCTAAAGGGGCAAGGGATGGCCCGGCGTCGTCGCGGCGAAGGGAGGATGGCTGACCTGATCCTCCCTTTCTTTTTCCTGGACCCGGGGGCGCAAGTGCCGTTCCAACTTGTTGTGGCTACTCGCAGACAGGGGTCCTGCTAAGAACTATCGCCTTCCCCTGTCTCACCATTTTGGCGTATTCGTTGGAACGGCACAAGAGAGCAAGGGCTGATGGGCCAGTATCGACGGCACGTCTTCATCTGCACCAGCGGTGACTGTTGCCCCTTTCAGGGGGAGACAGTGGCCTATGTGGCCTATCTCCGGAAAGTATTGGCGGAAAAAGGCCTGGCCAAGGAGATCCGGGTCAACAAGTCTGGCTGCTTCAGCCAGTGCGGCCACGGTCCGATGGTCGTGGTGTACCCGGAGGACGTCTGGTACCACGGGGTCCGGATGGAGGATCTCGACGAGATCCTGCTGGAGCACCTTGTGAACGGACGGCCGGTGGAACGGCTCCGCTACAAGGCGCCGCCGGGTCCGAACAAGGATCCGCTGCGCTACGAGAAGATCGGCCGCACGCCGAGAGGGGAATCGGAAAAGAAGGGCTAATCCTTTGCGGGCATTCACATGCGCTGGACCAGATCGCTGATCCCAACACTAAAAGAAGATCCGGCCGAGGCCGAGGCGGTCAGCCACCGGCTGATGGTCCGGGCTGGCCTGGTCCGTCAATTGGCGGCCGGGATCTATGTCTATCTTCCCTTGGGGCAGCGGGTGCTCGACAAGGTGAATGCCGTCATCCGGGAGGAGATGAACCGGATCGGCGGCCAGGAGATCACCATGCCGGTCCTGCACCCGGCCGAGCTGTGGCAGCAGACTGGACGATGGTCGGCCATCGGCGACGAGATGTTCCGGCTGAAAGACCGGGGCAAGCGGGAGATGTGTCTGGGGATGACCCACGAAGAGGTGATCGGCTGGCTCGCGGCCCGAGAGGTCCGGTCCTACCGAGACCTCCCGCAGACCTGGTATCAAATCCAGGTGAAGCTTCGGGACGAGGCAAGGCCGAAGAGCGGCGTTCTTCGGACCCGGGAGTTCCTGATGAAGGACTCCTACACGCTGGACCGAGATGAGGCCGGGCTGGAGAAGAGCTACCAGCTCCACAAGGAGGCCTACTGTCGCATTTTTGAGCGGTGCGGCCTGGCCTTCCACGTTGTCGAGAGCGACCCGGGGATCATGGGCGGGGCGGGTGCGCATGAGTTCATGGCACCAAGCGAGGCCGGGGAAGACGAGGTTGCTCTCTGCGACCGCTGCGACTATTCGGCCAACGTCGAGTTAGCCAGTTCGCGACCGCGTCCCCCGGAATTTCCCGACTGGAATCTGGAGGAGATCCCCACCCCCAACGCCGGCACCATCGAGCAGGTCTGCGCGCTGCTCAGAATCGACCCGGCCCTCACGATCAAATCGCTGCTGCTCGTGACGAAAGAAGGGCCGCTCCTAGCGCTCGTCAGAGGGGATCAGCAACTGCATGAGAAAAAGCTCGCCATGCTGGTGGGGGAGGTTCGCCCGGCCCATCGCGACGAAATCCTGATGCACCTCGGGGCCGAGGCCGGCAGCATCGGTCCTGTCGGGACGACGCTGCCCACGATCGCCGATGAATCCTTGCGCACAGGTCGATATGTCGTCGGGGCCAATAAAGATGGGTTCCACGTGCGTGGAGTCGTGCCGGGGACCCACTTCCAGCCCAGGTGGGCGGACATCCATCACGCCAGAAGCGGCGATGGGTGCCCCCGTTGTGACGCCGATCTGCGCATCGAACGAGTCATCGAGGTGGGGAATATCTTCAAGCTCGGGACGAAGTACTCCGTCTCTCTCAAGGCGATGTATCTGAACGAAGCGGGAGAGGAGCGCCCCATCGTCATGGGCAGCTACGGGATCGGGCCTGCCCGCATCGCTGCCGCCGCGATCGAGCAACACCATGACCAGCAGGGGATCATCTGGCCTGAGGCCATCGCGCCCTATCAGCTCCATCTCCTGCCGGTGAACATGCGCGACGAGAAGATGATGGAGCTGGCGGAGGCTCTCTATGCTCAGCTTCAGGCCGAGCGGGTCGAGGTCCTCTATGACGACCGTGCTGAGCGACCGGGCGTGAAGTTCAAGGATGCCGATCTGCTCGGCCTGCCACTTCGGGTCACCATCGGGAGCCATGCCCTTAAGGAGGGCGTGGTCGAGCTGAAAGTGCGGAGGACCGGCGAGGAGTTTCGGGTCCCGCCCTCGGAAGTGGTGTCCAAGGCTAAGTCCCTCCTCTCGAATCTCCTCAAGTAATACTTCTCGCCGTTCCCGCTCCGTGCCAGAAAATGCAAACCCCCCAGGGGAGCCCTTTCCCGGCTGGGGGGTTGATTGCGTTCAGGCGTGTTCGCGTATGAACTAGAGCTTGACCACGTTGGCAGCCTGCTTGCCCTTCGGGCCATCCACGACGTCGAACTCCACCTCCTGACCCTCAGCCAGGGTCCTGAAGCCATTGCCCTGGATGGCGGAGTAGTGGACGAACAGATCGCCGCCCTCAGGTCGCTCGATAAAGCCGTACCCTTTGGCCTCGTTGAACCATTTCACCTTCCCGGTGCCTCGCACGTTCTCACCTCCCCTCAGTAGACTCTCGTCGCTCGTTCG
>JACQEV010000328.1 GCA_016200385.1 Candidatus Methylomirabilota bacterium | reverse complement strand
TGTGTGATCACGTCGAGGTGCTGTTCGATCTCGATGTGGAGGCAAAGGCGGAGGCCGAGGCGCTGGGGATCGATCTCCGACGAGCACACACGGTGAACGACCATCCCCTCTACACACGGGCGCTCGCGGATCTGGTGCGTCAGCGCGTTCGGCGAGGGTGAGCGATCCACCTCTGGCCACCTGCGGAGAGGTTTCGCGAGGGCAGCAAAGGGTAATGGAACACAGCCACAGAGTGCGGCGCATCATCGTGGTGGGCGGTGGCATCACCGGCTTGGCCGCCGCCCACCGTCTGGAGGAGCGTCGCCATGCAGAGCGGTTGGCCTGCGAGGTGTTGCTACTGGAAGCAGGTCCACGTCTCGGGGGCGTGATCAGCACGACGTGTCGGGACGGCTTCATCCTGGAATCGGGACCCGACACCATTTTCACCAACAAGCCGTGGGGGTTAGATCTCATTGGACGCCTGGGTCTAAGCGAGCGGCTGATCGGGACCACGGATACCCACCGCCGGACGTTCGTGGCCCGTGGCGGAACGCTACACCCCCTACCCGAGGGATTCCTGTTGCTTGCGCCGACGCGATTCGGGCCGTTTCTTCGGTCGGGCCTGCTGTCGTGGCGCGGCAAGGCACGGACCGCCCTGGACCTTTTCCTGGCGCGAGGGCGCTCAGGGGCGGACGAAAGCCTTGCGTCGTTCGTTCGGCGCCGTTTCGGGCAGGAAGCTCTCACCCGGCTGGCCCAACCGATGGTCGGAGGTATTTACACGGCAGACCCGGAGCGGTTAAGCCTGCGGGCCACTCTGCCGCAGTTCTTGCAAATGGAAGAGCGGCATCGCAGCATCATCCTCGCGCTGCGTCGCCAGCGGTCAAGCATCCCCAGCGAGCGCCGAGCCGAGAGTGGCCCGCGGTATAGCCTGTTTGCCACGCTGGACGACGGCCTCCAAACTCTTGTTGATGCTTTGGTGCAGCGGTTGCCGGCGGGTGCGGTGCGACGCTGCTGCCCGGTCACCGGGATCGCCCGAGAGGAGACGCGTTGGACCCTGCGACTGGGGGATGGAACAAACCTGGAGGCCGACGGTATCATCCTTGGCATCCCGGCGTTCCGGGCCGCCGCACTTACGCGTGACCTCGATGCCGATCTTGCTTCCGAGTTGGAGGCAATCCCCTATGCTTCCTCGGTGATTGTCAACCTGGCCTATCGAAGGGAAGAGATCCCCCATCCTCTCGATGGGTTTGGATTTGTTGTGCCGGCCTGTGAGGGACGCACCATCATCGCCTGCTCATTCAGCAGCGTGAAGTTCGCAGCGCGCGCGCCAGCAGACCACGTCCTATTACGGGCATTCGCGGGAGGGGCACTGCAGCCGGAGCCGTTCGAGTGGGATGACGAGATGCTGTTGACCGCGGTTCGCCGCGACCTGAACGAGCTGCTGGGCATTCGAGCGGCCCCGTTGTGGAGCCACGTGACGCGACACCCGCGCTCAATGCCGCAGTACCACGTGGGACACCTGAATCGGTTGGCGGCACTGGAAGAAGCCTTGACCCGATGGCCAACCCTTAAACTCGCTGGCAACGCGTACCGTGGGGTCGGCATCCCCGACGTGATTCATAGTGGTGAAGCCGCCGCCGACGCACTACTGGCAGATCTGGCAGTGGCCCGGCGGCAAGGAGATGCTGAGTTGGCGATGAATCCTCCAACGCGTTCTTGTGCCGGACAAGAATCTCTCCTATAATCTGATGCGAACGAGGAGAAGCTGTTCACCGTGGGCGATTCTCACGCAGTGATAAGGAGGTCGGCTATGCCACATGGCAAGGCCCGTGCCCTGTGCGGGCTCATCGTCGGGATGTTGTTCAGCTCGGGGTGCACGACCACCGGGACGTCAAAGGTCGCCTACATTGTCCAGGATGCACCGGGCATGACATCGGTGCTGGTCCAGAATGCCGACAGCACCCGGCCAGTGCGTGTCTCGGGTCTGTCCGGTTCGATCTCAGACGTCGCGGTCTCGCCTAATGGCCAGCGATTAGCCTATGTGACCGGCGGGACGACGACCGGGCTCGAGCAGGTGCTGGTCGTGGAGCTCGATGAACTGAACAACATCGTGGGCGCCAGGCGGAACTTCTCGGACGAACTGTCAACCGCCAGAAGCTTCTCGCCGAAATTTCTCGACGACGATAACCTGCTTTACCTTTCGGAAACCGGGGGAGAGCGGGTCCTCGTCCTCGTGGCCCTGCGGACCGGAGGAAAGCAAAAGATTTCTCCGGTGACCGGATCAATCGACATCGTCGCCCGGTACAACATCGAAGGGAAGAACGCGCTCTTCTTCGGGTTCAACAAGGAGATGCGACGGTATGACCTTCCGACGGGGCCGCTCCGGTCCGTTGTGGCCAACACCGGCAGTGTCTCGGGACAGGCCTACGAGAAGATGGGAATCTTCGAGAACACCCTTGTCTTCAGCGTCCAGGCCACCCCGAAGGAGCGGGCCTTCACGCATATGCGTCTGGATGGGACGGGGCTGAGGGCAGTGGTTGAGGCGCCCCCGGAGATGGTCTTCCCGATCATAAAGTTAGCGCGCGACCCGGGATCGCGGGTCCAGCGGTTCAACCTGTTCGACTTCACCCTTGTGACACGGCCCGACGAACGCCTCATCACACTGGAAGGGTACGACGCGACAGCTCAGAAAATCACCGAGCGGCACCTCTTCTGGGTCGTTCGGTCCCTGAGCAACCCGGACCAGGTCAAGGCCGTCTACGAAGCCAAGGGCTTGGAAGCGCTTAGGACTGGCGCGCATACTGGTTCAGTCTTCCTCGCCTCAACGGGCGAGCTGCTGGTCTGGTACAATCCCGCGAACAAAAAGGTGTGGGGTGTGCCGCTGGAAAACATCGGAGCAAACCCGGTTGATATCTCGGCGGGGGTAATCCGGGTGGCCAATCGCCCATTCTCGGTCTCGGCACAATACGTCGGAGTGGTCACAGAGGAAGGAAAGCTCTACCTCCTTCCGACCGACCGCAAGTCGCCGCCCATCCTGTTGGGGCAGGGGATTTCGGTCAGCCTCACCCGTCAGTGACGAGTCGGCTGGGATTCATGACACGATGCCTTCGTGAGCATTCAGGGCCCTTCTGGGCTCCTGGGCGCTGGCTTGCCAACTGTGGAGGGCGGCCAGGTCAACGGTAGGATTGGGTGCATCCCTGGGACAGTTCATCAAAACGGACCGAGGGACGCGTGTTAGAAATGCGCTCTGCTTACTGAACGCGCAAATACGATCTTCACAGACAGATCAAGGACACAAAAGACCAGTCACTTCCTAGGGTTGTTTGGTTCCCGCAGGCTGCCAAGACGGGTCATCCGCTTCGGAGATATCGTATGATAAAGAGATTGCGAATCAGCAACTACCTTAGCTTAAGAGAGGTGGATTTGGAACTCGGGAAGCGAAACCTACTGATCGGCCCCAACATGGCCGGAAAAAGTAATTTGGTTGACTGTTTCAAGTTTTTGACCCAGATGTGCATTTCGGGCTTGGTTAAGGCTTTCCAAGATCGGAATGGCTTTCCAGAGGTTGTTTGGAAGGGAGGAGATGAAAGTCGGATTTCGTTTCGACTAACTGGTGAGGTAAGCGCATCAGAGAAGGAATCGCCCCGAGTTTATGACTATGAATTATCAGTTATTGGGGGGGCTACGGGCCTTGTCTCCATTGAAAGAGAGCACCTGATTGTGAGAGCCGGAAATGAAACCTCCACATTGATTGACCTTAGGCACGGTCAAGGAAAGATCACGCACGCAAACGGCGATACCGTTTTTAAGTTGCCAAGCCCTAGTCAGTCCGCCCTTGAATTTGCAGTACCGGGCTGGGAAGGAACTGCAGTCAAGAATCTTATCTCGAGATGGCACTACTATCACCTGACCCCAGCTAACATGAAACTTCGAAGTCCAGGTCCAGCAGTTGCTCAAACCTTTCTTAGCGAAAGCGGGGATAACTTTTCAAGCTGGCTCATGACGCTCCAAAGCGGCTTTCCAGATGAGTTTCGCCTAATAAAACGAGCGGCCATGGATGTGTTTCCCGATTTGGAGGAAATTCTCACTCCCCCTACACAATTTGCTACCACCTATGTCACTACGCGCGAAAGGCATCTTAAGCAACCAATCAGTATTTGGCGCATGTCAGATGGTGAATTGAAGTTTTTGGCTTTGTTGTCTCTAATTTTTGCTCCTCCATCGCTTGGAGCCCCCCTGTATTGTATCGAAGAGCCAGAAAATCATCTGCACCCCAGGCTGCTCGAAACCCTAGTGGAACTGCTGACTCAGAGGCAGAATGAATTGGGCCCACAGGCGGCACAAATTATAGCAACCACTCACTCACCCCATCTGGTGGACAAAGTAACCCTCGATGAACTGATCGTTGTCGAAAAAAGCAATGGCGCAACACACTTTACACGGCCTGCTTCAAAAGAGGGCCTCAGGGAGCTTCTTGAGAGGGAGGAATTGGGGCTGGGGGATCTCTGGTACTCCGGGGCATTGAGTGGGAATTGATGCCGACCTTCGGACTGG
>JACQEV010000327.1 GCA_016200385.1 Candidatus Methylomirabilota bacterium | reverse complement strand
GCCACCTTGTCGGGGTAGATGGTTCCGTCCGTTGCGATGCGGACGACCTCCTGAGCCCGGTGCAACCGTCCAGCGCAAAGGCGGCCGATGGCGATCCGCCCCTTGTAATCATCGTACGCCAGAAGATTGACCAGCATCTGGGTCGGCTCATCCGGCTCCACCTCGGGGGGAGGCAGGGAGCTGAGGATGGTCTCGAACAGAGGCTGAAGGTCGGGCCCAAGCGCCGTTGGCGTGTAGCCGGCCTGTCCACTGCGGGCGTCCGTATAGACGATCGCAAATTCGGCCTGCTCCTCTGTTGCGCCAAGGTCAATAAAGAGATCGAATGTGGCGTTGGCGGCGTAATCGGCTCTGGCGTTGGCGCGGTCGACCTTGTTGATGACTACAACGACCTTATGCCCCAATTCAAGGGCCTTACGGAGGACGAAACGAGTCTGGGGCATCGGCCCTTCCACCGCGTCCACCAGAAGCAACACCCCGTCCACCATGTTCAAGACCCGCTCGACCTCCCCGCCGAAGTCGGCGTGCCCCGGCGTATCGACGATATTGATCTTGACGGTTTTGTAGGTCACGGCGGTGTTCTTGGCCAGGATGGTGATGCCACGCTCCCGTTCGAGCGGGTTGGAGTCCATGACCCGTTCCATCACGACCTGATTGTCCCTGAAGATATGGCTCTGCTTCAGCATGGCATCCACGAGCGTGGTCTTGCCGTGGTCCACATGCGCGATGATTGCCAGATTCCTCAGATCGGTGCGCTGCTGAGACATGGTTCCTCTTCAACGATGGCCCCAGGTTGGCCACACACGGTAGCGTGCAGAAACTGGCCGCAACGGCCGCAGGATTGTTCCCAAGGGGAGAAACCCATCAGGAGAGAATCGAGAAAGATCACGGGCCGGAGTGGAACCGGTAGCGGACCGGCGGGTGAATCACCATACATGGAGAGCTTACAGCAAAGGAGCGATAACGTCAAACAGATTCCTGAGGGTGGTGGTGTCCGAGTTTGCAACCCTTGCGGGCGTATCCATCAGATTCAGACACGATCGCCGCCGTCATTGTTACCCTGACCGCTAACGCATTCGCTACCCGGACGCCCGCTTGCGGGCGGTCCGAGTTAAGCGCCGAGGTAGAGGTCGAGAATGAACGTCAACGTAGGCGTCCAATAGCCGCCGAATCATGCGTTGATACTGGGTGTGGTGTTTGGCGGCTTGAGACTTGAAGAACTCGACGCTCTTCTTGCTCAAGGCGATAGTGACCTTGACGCCCTCCTCCCGAAATACAAGGTCATCGGGAGAAGGGAGAAAGTCAGGAATCACCTTGAGATCGCCCAACGGCTCATCGGTGTAGCCTATTTTCGCGCTCATAGATTGTCCTACCTTTCCGCCAGTAACCGGCGCCAAGTATACGTATCACACCGCTTCGATAGGTGAATCGGACGGTGAGGACTCCGCCGCTGACTTGTCCGAAGCAGTAATAGCGCTTTTCCTCCTCGCTATGGGACAAGTCCTCAGCGATCACACGGCGCGGGTCGGCAAATGCAAACTGGGCTTCGGCGAAGGAGACGCTATGCTTTCTCTGGTTTTCCAGATCCTTATCAGAGTCCCACTCGAACCGCGCCTTGCTCATGACTCCAGACTAGCATGAAATGCATGGGCTGACCATATGTTCGTATGGCGGTGGATATGGGCAAGATAAAGACCTCTAACGCTCGTGCGCAGTGGCCCCGCACAGCGGGGTCCGTTGCAGCCCGCTGTGAGCCGGTTGCACCCTGACACGTTACGTGTTACAATTCTCCCGTGGCGATCCTGACGTTCAGGCACAAGGGCTTGGAGCGCTTCTTCCTGCGTGGAACGACCGCCGGCATCCAAGCCAGGCCTGCCCGAAGACTACGCCTGATCCTTGGTCGATTGACCGTCGCGAGGGAGCCCCGCGACATGGGCCTGCCGGGACTGGACCTCCACCGGCTGAAGGGCGAGCGAAAAGGAACACGGGCTGTGACCGTGAGTGGGAACTGGCGCATCACGTTCGCGTTCTCAGGTCCCGATGTCGTCACTGTCGATTATGAGGATTACCACTGAGGTGTCCCCATGAAGATGCACAATCCGCCTCATCCGGGTGAGGTGCTCCGCGAGCTCTGCTTGCAGCCCCTCGGTTTGACCGTGACCGAGGCGGCCAAGGCGCTCGGCGTCAGCCGTAAGACCCTATCGAGCATCCTGAACTGCCGCGCGGGCATTAGCCCAGAGATGGCGGTCCGTCTGTCGATCGCCTTCGGCACCACTGCGGAGAGCTGGCTCAGTCAGCAGCTCCACTACGATCTGGCGAAGGCAGAGGGCAAGCGCCGGACGCTTCGCGTCAAGAAGCTCGCGGCTGCTTGACCCCCCTTTCCGGCTAACGTTCGCGATAACCGGCGGCGGCCACTGCGTTCAGTCAACCTCTGCCGTGGTTCCGCCGTCCGGTTGATTGTGTTGTTAGCCGTCTGGGCGCCACAACGTGCCCGCGCAGCACTCACGCGAACTCCATTGCACTGACCGTGGCGGCGACGAGACCCTCACCGACAACCTGCAGCTGAAGCTGCATGCGGACGCACGGATATATGCACTCGCAAAACGAGGTCAACTTCTCCTCCCGAAAGTGCGTCCCTTCGGTCCTGGCGTAGTATTCGACCTCTACCTCAAGTTCAGCCCAGACGGTGACGCTTACGTATAGCTCGTTTGGTGCGACATCAGAGACGAAGTAGTCCTCGACCTCATGTTGGACGAGTTGTATCAGTGACACGTATCCCGTTGATTCGCCGTTCTCCTCGATCTGCCGCTCGAAAAAGTCACTGCGCTCATCGAGGAAGTCTTCGACCCCTTGGCTCACCTGTTTCGTCTCGATCTGCTCCTTCACCCAGGTCGTATCGATGAACGACGAACGAGCGTGGTGAACGCGCAGGAATTCATCGAGCCCATGAAATACCTCTACGTTGCTCTCGAAGGCGCCCAAGTCAGACAAGAGTTCTGGGCGAAGCTTACCTGCCCTGAAGAACGCCTTCTGATCCCCACTTATAAAGGCCACCCGCCCCGCTCGGGCGACAGGCAGCAGAGTGAGCCAGAGCAAGACGTCCCGAGCCTCCTCACCGCTCGGCGACGCAGGAGGAATTCGACCCGCGAGGCGCCGCACCAGTTCCGCGAGATGATCGGGAACGTTCTCAAGGATTTCGACTTGGTCCGCACTCTTTACGAGTTGTTCGCGATAGACAGTGAGCGCAGCACTTGCATCCAATGCCGGTGGCTTTGCGGTTGCTTCGGGGAACAATCGTCGCAGGTCCTTGTGCACGGTTTTAAGGTCCCGCTCGAGTGTCTGGATGAGCATCCGCCGCTGCGCGCATAGCTCCTCTAACACCACGGACGGGATGAGTAGCCTGGAGCGCGTTCTTCGCAGGTAGGTGCTCAAAGCCCTGAACGCAACGCCGTCGATGCCGCTAGCGCGCACAGCATTGGTGTCCAAAAGAACGTCCATGAAAGCTGTTGTCTCCGTGTTCGGCTAACGTTCGCGCTCAGCGGCCGGCGTGCGAGTAACGCGAGCACCCGGTCCGTTGGAGCGCGAACGTTAGAGGCCTCTCCGTTTGTCGCCACCCCGCGGGACAGCGATGAGGCTACGGACCCCGAGGATGAGCAGTGAGATGCCTATCAAACCTGAGATGATTCGCGCCGGTCTGCCCATGTGCTCAAAGCTAACCGCGATGGGCTTGAGGATCTCGACGTGCTGGCCTCCGGCGAAAGCAGCAAAGAGAAACGCTGCGCCGAGGGTGACGATGACGATGGCCGCCGCTATGGGTATCATGTCTCGCGCCTCCCGCCTATAGCGCCCATGCCCGATCGTTGCTCACCATCATCAACGCGAAGGGTCACGTGCTCCTTCCTTTTGATCTCGATAAATAACGCTGCGCCTTCACGGCGAGCAGGTCAAAAGTGCGCCGTTGGGTCTCTGGAATCTTCGCTACGCTGAAGCTAACACCGCAGAAGAAGTCATGCACACCGTCCTGATCGCCTGATTATTCATCGCAGGCATCTAACGTCGCCTTCAGCCGCGCGCTTCAGCGCGTCGGCTGCAGGGCAGTGTTAATCCTCCCATTGACATTACTTCTGCCTAGAAATCACCGCGAGCGCAATGGCTGCGATAACAATGAATACCAAACCGATCCAGATTCCGTGCTGTTTCAAGAACTCCCATGTCGCCAAATTGGATGAAGCCGACAGCCCTACGCCGATGAAGCCTAGGAACAATGAGCCCGCTCCAAGGAGCCAACGATTCTGCAAAGAGCCAGCCTCCTCTCTTAAGACCTTGCGAACCGTTTCCGGCGTAGCCGTCTGACGTTCTCCAATGGCGTTCACTTGGCGCGTCAACTCATTTATCGAGTCATGGATGTCGGCGTATTCCTCCGTGACCGTTTTGAGTTGTTGGTCTATCTCCTTGAGACGTGAACCGAGTATGTGCCACGGATAGCCTGATCGAATCAGATTCTCCAAGAGATTTTCAGGACCGCCTTTAACGAAGGCATCCTCCCATTCTGTGTCCTTCATCCCTACAGGAGCGCCGATACGCTTAGACCGAACGTATCCCGTTTGGGACTGATAATCTCCCGTATAGAGATGGTCTGGGGTTTCTCCCTTCTCGAGCTTAAAGATCGTCAGTCGAAAAATGCGTTCCTTATGGACGAATCTTCGTTCCTCGCTTGACGTATTAGTAAGGGTCCAGTTGAGCGTGCCGTGATACCCTGCGTCCGCCTGAGTAGACTGTGCAACGATTCCTTCACGAGAGAGATCAGTTGTCGGGCTGATGAATGCGTGGAGGTCTTGCCCAGGGTAGATTTGATGGACGGTTTCCCGTCGGAAGTCGAGGGTTTCAAATGCCGTCACACCAACTGAATGCCCAGGTTGAATACGCACGCCCTTCTTCTTCGACCCGATGTCAAAATCCTTGCCCGTGTTTATGAACTCCCCTACGGAACCAAGTCGCAGTGCGTACCCATTCGGGCGAACGCAGGATGGGTCGCCGTCAACAATTACTGTTCCCAGCAGACGCTTTATTTCTGTGTCATTCAGTATTGTTGCCATAGTTCCATTCTGCTCCCTGGGGCGGGCTAACTATTAAGTATACTGCCAACTGTCTGGCGGTGTAGCAAGGGAGCTACACCGCCACTCTTCGGAACCAAAACCACTAACCATATCCCACGCTTCTCTCCCCATTGTCAAGACCTTACCCGTACTGAGATACCCCGCCATCAAGACTCCTCGCCCTCCCCGGTTCAAAACATGGGTGTACATCATGGTCGTGCTCACGTCCTTGTGCCCCAAAAGCTCCTGCACCTTCGAATATCATAGCCATCCTCCAAAAGGTGGGTGGCGAAGGAGTGTCGGAACGTGTGCATGGGATCAGGATCCTCGTAGGGGCAGGGCTTGCCCTGCCCAACCAGCCTCTGACCCCGAGAAGGGCGCAGCAAGCAGCGCCCCTACGATTCAGATACCACAATGACAGACAATCCAGTTACCCACACCATTGCCTGAAGAGCCTTTTTAAGATTGCTTCAGTCACGCCGTTCCTTCGCAATGACACCTCATTCGAGACGTTGGCGTTAGAGCTTCCGGTGAATAACAAATCAAGCAAAAAAATCAAGCCAGCCCGGCACTTCTCGATAGCCCACCACCTCGCCCACCTTCAGCGCCCCATTATCCTCCTTGAATCGAGATTCAGTACCTAACCGTCAGGGCTAACCGGTCGGTGCCCAGCGCCGCGAGTGGCACCGGTACGGTTCAGCCCTTGGTTCGACGGAATCTTTTCTCCATTTCCTTCGCGCTACATTCCTCGCACCAGTACTCGTCCCCGCTCTGGGTGAACCCGTCCGTTCCCAGTTTGATGATCAGTCCACACTTGGAGCACTTGGTCGGTTCGTATGAAGGGGGATTCTGGAGTTTCTCGAAATTGGACTCGTTTGTCCCGTACCACACATACATCTCGGTCTCGAACGCGTTGCGACACTCCCCACAATTCTTCCAGTCGCCTGCGTGCCCTTCGTTGTGGTGGTATGCACAGAGGGTGTAGCGGCTGTGATTCCGATGACAACTGTTTCGCGCGTACGAGAACAGGACGTACTTGTGCTCGTCATCGCAAATCCAGTTCCCGCAACAATCTGTCTTGATCAATCTGCCGGTCTTTCCACAGAGACCACACCTCGGCCTGTCACCTGCTTTTCGCTTCGAAGGGGACGCAATTTTCGGTTGAGCGTTTCGTTTGGCCATTCTGTCACCTCTTTTTCGTCTAATGAGTATGCTGGTCAGCATATCTCCGTTCTCAGACGTCTGACAACTGCGGCAATTCTTCCCGATTTGCAAGGACCTGTCAAGGTCCGCTGGAACCCGCCGGTGCCAACAACCATTGATCAGCATAAACCGATTATGGCTGCAGCAAATTGGGCACCAGAGTGAATGCATCGGGCGGCAGCGTTCTAATTAGCAGCCCTTGCGGGCTTACCCATCCCATTGGGACACTACCCCTGCAGGGCCTCTCGCCGTTCCTCGTTTCCTCATACCCGGGAGATCGAAGGGGGGGTAAGGGGACGACACTTTTCAATTGCGCTTGAGGATCGGGGGGGCGTACTATCGCTAGTGCGTTTGAGCGGATACGGTGCCCAAGGGAACACACGGTGGAGGACGCAGGATGCTGAAGATCAAGGTTGTTTCGATTCTTGTGGCCATGCTGATGATGGTGGTGGCGCTGGGAGGGGGACTCGTCCTTGCCGAGTCGCCAGAAAAGGGATCGGCCAAGCCCAAGACGGCCGATCCGGTGATTCAAAATGGCTCCGCTGTGAAGATCGAGTACACGCTTACCGATGAGAAGGGGAAGCTCCTCGATACCAACAAGGGTCAGGAGCCTCTGGCCTACACCCATGGGGAAGGGCAGATCATCCCCGGACTGGAAAAGGCACTAAAGGGCCTGCATGCCGGCGACCAGAAGCATGTCGTCATCCCGCCCCAGGAGGCGTACGGACCGGTCAAGCCCGAGGCGGTTATCGAGGTTCCGAAGGAACGGATCCCACCAGATTCGCAGAAGGTGGGGACTCGTCTTATGGCCAGAAATCAGCAAGGGAGCGGCGCGCCCATCCCGCTGTTGGTCAAGGAAGTCAAGGAGAAGACGATTGTGCTCGACGCCAATCATCCTCTGGCGGGCATGACCCTGACCTTCGACGTCAAGATCGTCGGCGTGGATCCCGTCCCGGCTAAGTAAGCGCACGGTGGCCCAATCTGACGTGTGTCATTCCAGGTAGATAAGCCCCTGGCGGTCGATCTCCAGGAGGCGGACGCTGTTCTCGATCCCGAACTCACGCTGCCAGCGCTCGCTCATGAGTCGCCCGATCTCCTCGCCGTCCCCACTGACTAGTGCCAGCAGTGACGAGCCCGCCCCGCTGAGGAAGGCAGCCAGCGCGCCGGCCCGGCGCCCCTCTTCAATAATTGCTTCCATCCCTGGCAGTAGTCCCGCCCGATAGGGCTGGTGGAGGCGGTCCTCCGATCCGGCCGCCAGCAGGTCGAGACGATCGGTGACGAGGCCGGCCAGCAGCAGGGCGAGGCGGTTCAGATTGAAGACCGCGTCCTGGAACGGGACCTGCTTGGGCAGAACCTCTCGGGCGCGTTTGGTGGCCATTTCCAGAATGGGGATCACCGCCACGGCCCTCAGACGCTCAGGAACGGGGACTCTGGCAGAGACGACGCGGCCCTCGACGATGGCAGAGGCGGTCAATCCGCCCATCAGGGCCGGGGCAATGTTGTCAGGGTGACCCTCGAAGGGAAGGGCTCGAGCGAGGATCTCGTCGGTGGAGAGTTCGACGCCGGCCAAGCGCGCTGCGGCGGCGATCCCGCCAAGACAAGCGGCGGCACTGCTCCCCAGGCCGCGCCGAAGCGGGATTCGGTTGGTTTGACACACCTTCAATCCGGCTAGACGGGCGCCGAGGTCCTCCAGTGTTGCCTGAATTGCCCGAACCACAAGGTTCTGAGTCCCCGCCCTTTCTAGCGTCGCTTTCCCCTCGCCCTCGACGACAAGCTGCAGGCCCTCGCCTTCTTCGGTCAGCTCGACCTCGTTATAGAGAGTGAGGGCCATCCCCAGGGTATCAAAGCCGGAACCCAGGTTGGCCGTCGAGGCCGGTACCCGTACCCTCGCCCGTTTCATCGAGTTCCCTCTTGCTCCCTCCCTGTTCGCAGTCCCCACCATATACCGCAATTCTTACGCCGCCGCAAGGAGTTCTTGTGGAGCGGATGGCTTGGCAAATCCCCTTGACTCGCTCAGGGTTTGACGCTATAAGACGAGGGACCGTCGCTGGCGTGAGGGAGGTTGCATGTTGCAGGGCAGGACCATCGGGTTTATCGGCGCGGGGAACATGGCTGAAGCCATGATTCGCGGACTGCTTGAAGCCAAGCTGGTGACCGCTGAACAACTTCTGGCCTGCGACATCATCGAGGCCAGGCGGCGGGACATTGATCAGCGCTACGGCGTCCGGACTGTTGCCGAGGGCCGAGACGTGGCGGCGAAAGCGTCGATCCTGATCCTCGCGGTGAAGCCACAGGACATGGAGGTGGCGCTGAAGGCGATTGCCCCTTCTGTCGATCAGGCTAAGACGGTCATCTCGATCGCTGCCGGTACGCCGATCGCCTTTATCGCAGAGCGGCTGCCGGCAAAGGCCCGGATCGTGCGGGTGATGCCGAATGCGCCAGCCCTGGTACTGGCGGGCGCCGCAGGGATTGCCAGAGGCGAGCATGCGACCGCCGAAGATCTGCAGGTTGCCGAGGCGATCTTCGCCGCCGTCGGAAAGGCGGTCGTGGTCGAGGAGAAGCATCTTGATGCGGTCACCGGTCTGAGCGGCAGCGGGCCCGCCTACGTGTTCCTATTCATCGAGGCGCTGGCCGATGCGGGCGTGAAGATGGGGCTCACGCGCGAGGTGGCAAAGCTCCTGGCCGCCCAGACCGTCCTGGGGGCCGCAAAGATGCTCCTCGAGAGCGGGCGCCATCCAGCAGAGCTGAAAGACATGGTGGCCTCTCCCGGCGGCACGACGATCGCCGGCCTACATGCCCTGGAGCGAGGCGGACTGCGTGGGACCCTGATGGAGGCAGTGGAGGCGGCCACGGATCGGTCCCGTGAGCTCGGCAAACGCTAGTGCCGTTCCAATTAACTTCTCCTAGCGGCGTTGCTGGCCCCTAGGGCGCTCCCTGCGACGTACCGAGGTGTGTACGTCTCGGTCGGCCCTAGGGTCCGCGCCTTGCTATGCTCGTTTCTTGGCCCGGCACGATGCCCCACCAAGTTAGGTCGAAATATTGGGGAGCACTAGGGAAGGCGAATGTTCATTGCCAGCAACCTGCTGAACGCTCTAGCCACGATCCTTGACATCGCCCTGACTGCCTATTATTGGATTATCATCGTTCGGGCCATTGTCTCCTGGGTCAACCCCGACCCCTGGAACCCGATCGTTCAGTTCCTCTATCGCGCTACGGACCCGGTCTTGCGTCCGATCCAGCGAATGCTCCCGACGCGGGGTTGGGGAATTGACTTTTCGCCGCTGGTCGCCATCCTGGCGATCATCTTCGTTCAGAGGTTTCTGGTCGCTTCACTCAACGAACTGGCCTGGCGACTCCGGTAATGGTCTTGGTTCGGCAGGAGGGCGAGGCCGTCTCCCTTCGCGTCCATCTCCAGCCAAAGGCATCTCGCGAAGGGATCCTCGGTGAAGCCGACGGCATCCTGAA
This sequence comes from Candidatus Methylomirabilota bacterium, assembly GCA_016200385.1. Taxonomy (GTDB): domain Bacteria; phylum Methylomirabilota; class Methylomirabilia; order Methylomirabilales; family Methylomirabilaceae; genus Methylomirabilis. Next base: position 2,124 of record JACQEV010000327.1, on the reverse strand, counting down.
ACTTCGAGTGACCGCTCCTGCCGTGGACGGGCGGGCCAACGAGGCCTGCCTGCGCCTGCTGGCCAAGGCTCTCGACCTGCCTCCATCCCGCCTTCAGATCGTGTCGGGCCAGCACGCCCGCCTCAAGACGATCCGGATCACATCAGCCAGCGCCAACGCAATTCGCGCCACACTCCACGAGATGATAGAGCGATTGCCATAATCTCACCGAGCTCTCAACGCCTGCCCCCCCCGACCACATCCACGGTTTTTCATAACGGCGAGGACATTGTGAACGCCCAAGTGATTTCGTGGCGGGAGCGTTCCGAACGCAGTGGTCGGTTGGGCTGCGTGGTAGTGTCTTCACCGTTGCCAACGAGGAACACACCGGTTCGGGCCAGTCTTGTCGATGGTAGAAGAAGCTGGCAATCCTCGCTTGGCAGGACCGCGTAATGGCACAATCGCGGAGAAGGTTACGGGGGTGTAATCTGCACTTCTGCGGCTCACAAATCGCGTCTGCCGCACTCGGGATTCTAGCGGCACGGCAAAGCTGAAGGTCCCCTAGTTGTGCCCGGGATGAGGTCCGCTGATTCTCCGAGGCATCGCTCCACTAGGAAGTCCCGATCCTCCTGCCCCCTTTTGGGAGGAAAAATTTACATACTAGCTGGATTGCCCCCTCGTAACTACCGAAATTTCGCGGACAAATACCTGGCACGAGGGTTGCCATTCCAGTGATCGGACGCTGTGATATGAGGAAGGAGGGTGAGCACGCGAGCCAGAACCAGGGTGGGTGTAGTGCTCGGTTTTCTCCTCCCGGTGCTCGTCGGCCAAGGATGTGCCGCCGTGGGTGTGACCCTGTTGGGGGTGGGGGCCGGGACGGCGGCGGGGACCGGCGTGGCCTACACGATGGATAACGTCGCGTACAAGACCTTTACCGTCCCGCTGGACCAGGTCCGGCAGAGCACCGGGGAGGCCCTGAAACGGATGGCCCTCCCCGTCGAGAAGGTGGACAAGACCTCCGAAGGGATCACGTTCCTCGCCAAGAGCGGGAATCGGGAGAGCCCGCTGGATATTGAGATCGAGCTCGCCCGCCTGAGCCCGCAGGCGACCCGGATGCGGGTGCTCGCGAAGCGGGGCGTTATCACGCGGGATCGCGCGACCGCCACCGAGATCATCTTGCAGACGGCAAAGATCCTCGACGAACGAGGGGGGACCACCGCGGCACTCGCGAAGAAAGGAGCAAGGTGAGATGGAGATGAAGCGCGTGATGATCGTGCTTGGGCTAGGCCTCGCTGTGGCGATGCCGGTCGCCGCCGAGGAGACACATGACATGCGGAGCAACGTGATTACGGTCGCTGCTGCGGCCCCCACGACCGCTCCCGCACACGGGGTGCGAGAGGAGCTCGGGCCGGCGTTCCAGTTCCTTCTGACTACGCCTCCGCCGAATGGGGGGAAAGTGAGCCCCGGGGAGGCGAAGATCCTCCGAGCGCTTTGTGGGACCTGTTCGCTCAACACCGCCAACCCCTGGAGCACGGTGGTGGTCGTCAAGAGTGGGACGCCCGTGACGCTTGCGAATCTCTGGAGGATGCACCGGAATGGAGCAGGCTGGGGCGAGATCACCCAGCGAGAGCTGGGGGTAAAGCTTGGCACACTAGTCCGCGAATCCAGCGAGGGCAAATCGGGAGGGTTCACTCAAACGGGGATCGTCACCGGCAGTGGCCGGCCTGTGAGTGCGCTTGGGGCGCCTGGTCAGGGCCACATCGGATCCGGAGACGCGACCATGGGGATCGTTCCGGGAAGCGGCCGCACGGGGGCACTCCCCGGGTCGGCCTCCGCTGTGCATGGCCGGGGGAGATGATCCTCTGAGGCGCTCTCCAATGGCTACCGGTACTTGCAAGAGAGGCCATGGTTGGCTTGTGTCGTTCTGGAAGGAGGCAAAGCGATGTCGGACGAGAGATGGAATCCATGGAAGGTGACCGCGATCGGGATGGCTGTGGTCTTTGCCACGGCGCTGATCACCGGATTGGTGGTCGCAAATTGGGTCGGCAATCAGAAGGCAAAGGCGGTCGCCGAGGCTCCTCGGGGGGCGGTGCCTCGCGCGGGGCTGGCGCTGTATCCTACAGCGAGGCCGTCCCCATCAGACGT
>JACQEV010000003.1 GCA_016200385.1 Candidatus Methylomirabilota bacterium | reverse complement strand
CTGCCCTGAGATTCTTCACTTCGTTCAGAATGACATACGAAGGGCTCAGAGTGACAGTCGAAGGATTCAGGATGACAAGTCTCTCAAGTGTCATTCTGAGCCCTTCGCCCCTGAGCGGACCTCAAGGGCTGGCTCCGCGAAGGGGAAGAATCTTAACTCCTATCGCGCATTGGCTCGCAACTTTCAAACTGACCCACTACCCAGCCCAATGACATACTTGGGGCATGTGAGACAACGGGGCTTTTCCTGGGACTGCAATGCCCCACCGATCCATTTCTATATTGACAATAGGTTATCGGGACGGCATCCACCTCGGCTGAGGCGAAACTGACCCAAGCCCTCGAGACCCCCCTTTCCCTTCGCGATGGGCTCTGCAGAATGAGCCCTATAGAACCCATCAGAATCAACAACATACACAGGATTGTGTTTTACAGCGTCGCCGACGTCTTGGCACTCATATTGCTCTAAGAACCCTTGAAGCTTTTCAGCCTGCGAGCGCAGGTATATGTCTTTTTGCATCAGGTATTGGTCACAGATTTGCCGCGGTCGCTGATTGAAACGGACCACGCTAAGATGAGCACCTCGAAGGTCATTTGGATGTCTGATGTGGCAACGCTGAGGGGGTGGCTGATCGCCCAGGTGCTCTCCATGCTCCCCGTTGTCACCTGTTCGGTGTGGCCTGGGGCAGGTTCGATGAAGCCCCGCGTGACACTCCGTCAGTTATTTGCTCCACGAGAGGTGAGATATGGTGTGTGAAAGATGCCCCCTGCGAGCGGATTCCGTATTTGGGCAATTCCTGGCGCAGACAAATGGCCAGATGAAACCACTCCATTTGGTCAGACGATTCGCCAGAAGGCAGATCGTGCTTCGAGAAGGGGAGACGCCCGAGGGTCTCTACTGCATCCGGTCCGGCCGGCTGAAGCGGAGCGTTGGGGATCCGCAAGGTAATAGGAAGATCCTTGAGATCCTTGGTCCCGGTGACCTCCTCGGGGTCGAGTCGATCAGCGGGAACGACGCCCGGACAGCAGAGGCTGCGACCCTCGAAGCCAGTGAGCTCTGCTTCTTCCACCGGCGTGACCTGCCGGACATGGTCGAGAAAGCGCCTGGCTTCGCCATCGCCCTTGCGGCCTACGCCGCCGAGCGGCTGGCTCATGCCGAGCGGGAGCTGGCCGACCTTTCACTGAAAAGCGCCAGGCAGCGACTCGCCAATGCGCTTTTGACGCTTGGTCGAAGATTTGGAAAGCGCACGCCGAGGGGGATCTTACTGGACATTCCGATCAGCCGCGGCGACCTGGCCAATTTGGCCGGGATCGCGCTCGCTACTGCCAGCCGCCTCTGTAGGGAGCTGAAAGATGAGGGAGCGATCAGAACAAAGGGGCGTCAGATGTTCATCGTGCGACCGGAGCAACTCAAAGAGGACACCGGGTAAAATCATGAAGCGTTTCTCGAAGATGAGACCCAGGTCGAGTCCAGGTGGATTTTCGAGATCGGTTCGCTTGAGAAGTCACATGAACGCTTGGTGCCGATCGCGGGGCATGTAAATCCGCAATCAGTCGGGTTGCAGATGAGGCGGATATGGATCTTCTAATGAGGTGGCGGGAGGAGCGTGGGAAGGGCGAGGCCTTCCCCACAAGAATGGCCCAAAGGTGGGGTCTCGCCATCGGCCTGGCTCTCTTCCTGGTGCTCCTGGTGGGCGGCATCTCGATTTTCCTTTCGACTTCTATCTCCCGCGATACCGAGGTAATTGAAGATGAGAGCGGGGAGATGGAACATGTCAACCGATTGCACATTATGACTCACCACGTCGTCGCGGTTGTTCAAAATGCCGTGGTGTCGGGAAAAGTGCCCCCTGATGATGTAGAAGCGATGCTGGAGAAGCTGAACCGAGAGGTGGCGAAATACCTGGCGGGAGAGCTAGAAGGAGAGGACACCCCAGAAAGGGGCGCCGAGCTGGCAATCCTCAAGGAGATCATCGGTCTAACATCCCGCCTCGGCGATCTTTCAAGGAAGATCGTTGGGGAAGTAGCCCTCGCACGCAGGGTCGATCTCAAGGCAACCGATCACCTCGACAAACTCTGGCGCTTAAGCCACGAGAAGTTCGAAAGGATGAACCGGGTCCACGAGGCGAAGATGAGAGGGTCGATGCAGATGAGCCACGCAAAGCTAAAGCGAATAATTGGCATCTACATCGCCTCTGCACTTCTCGGAGGCCTTTCCCTTATCCTTGGGCTCGTCATCTTCTCCAAAACGATCGTCTTGCCGATCCGTAGGTTGGCCTCTGCTACCGTCGATGTTGCAGCCGGCGATTTCAGCAAGAGAGTGGCCGCGGCTTCAAAGGATGAGATCGGACTGCTCTCCCATTCCTTCAATGTCATGGCCAAGAGACTGGAACAGCATGAACATGAGCTACGTGGGGTCCAGGAGGAGCTGGCCAGGAAGGCCCGGGAGACCGAGGCTCTCTATCGGGTCGGGATGGAAATCTCGGCCCTGCTGGAGTTGGACAAAATCTTGACGTCGGTGGTAGAGAAGGCGCGGGAGCTGTTGGGGGGCGAGGCGGCATGCCTTTGCCTACAGGAT
>JACQEV010000357.1 GCA_016200385.1 Candidatus Methylomirabilota bacterium | reverse complement strand
CGACACCGGGTCCATTCCCAGTGGAGCGTGTGCGACTGGAACCTGATCTGGGATTCGAACTTCGGGGATCCCTACCGGAGGGACAAGCGGATGTCTGGCATAGGGGAGCATCAGCTCCACGTCAATCCTAAGGCGGCTAGGGACCTCGGGATCAATTACGGCGACTACGTCTATGTGGACGCCAACCCGGCCGACCGACCGTACATCGGGTGGAAACCAAGCGATCCCTTCTACAAGGTGGCGCGCTGCATGGTTCGGGTCAAGTTCAACCCTGCCTACCCCTACCACTGCGTCATGATGAAGCATGCGCCGTTCATCGCGACCGAAAAGAGCGTGAAGGGGCACGAGACAAGGCCAGACGGCCAAGCGATCTCCGAGGATACCGGGTACCAGTCGAACTTCCGGTACGGATCCCACCAAAGCTGCACCCGCAACTGGCACATGCCCATGCACCAACTCGATTCCCTCTTCCACAAGCAGAAGACCTCCATGACCTTCATCTTTGGGGGCGAGGCCGACAACCATGCCATTAACACGGTGCCGAAAGAAACGCTGGTGAAGATCACGAAGGCAGAGGACGGCGGCCTTGGGGGCAAGGGACTCTGGGAGCCGGCGCGGACCGGCTTCACGCCGGGGAACGAGAGCGAGGTCATGAGGCGATATCTGCAGGGCGGGTTCATCGAAGAGAAGACGTGAGGGGGTGCCGATGCCCAAAGATGAGTTCGAAGACGATGATCCGATGGAGCTGGTGGGCGTGGCGCTGCCGGACGGGGACCCGGAGGAACTGGCGAACGCGATTGTGGAGGAGTTCATCCGGATGGGCCTGAGCGACCCGGAACTGCTGGGGCTCTTCCACGACCCGTTCTACGCGGGCCCCCACGCCATTTGGAGGAGCCGAGGCGACGAGTATGTTCGAGGGCTGATCCACCGCGGCCGCGAGCGCTGGGGCTTTCCGCGGTTCGCCATAAAGGAGTGACGCTGATGGCTGACGTCTACAATTGGCAGCTCGGACGCACCATGCAGTACCCCTATGAGGAGAAGCACCCGCGGTGGCAGTTCGCCTTCGTCTTCAACGCGAACCGCTGTATCGGCTGTCAGACGTGCTCCATGGCCTGCAAGTCCACCTGGACCTTCTCCAAGGGCCAGGAGTACATGTGGTGGAACAACGTGGAATCCAAGCCCTACGGCGGCTACCCTCAATTCTGGGATGTGAAGATCCTGAAGATGCTGGATGAGGCGCACAAGCAAGCCGGGCTCAGCGCCGCCTGGGAAGGCTCTCAGAAGGACGGAGCCAGGCGGCCCTATGGCGTCTACAATGGGATGACGATCTTCGAGGCGGCGGTCAAGCGCTACGGCCCAGACGGGCACAAGCGCGCGATCGGCTACATCCCGACCGATGCCGAGTGGCGGGCGCCCAACATCTACGAAGACACCTCCACCGGTTACGAGCCAGGGCCGATGGGGTTCGCAAAGGAAGGCGTGAGTCTTCCGGAGCACAAGACCTGGTTCTTCCATCTGCAACGGATCTGCAACCACTGCACCTATCCGGCCTGCCTCGCCGCCTGCCCACGGAAAGCGCTCTACAAACGACCTGAGGACGGCATTGTCCTGATCGATCAGTCCCGTTGCCGCGGGTATCGGATGTGCGTGGAGGCCTGCCCGTACAAGAAATCGATGTACCGGGCCACGACGCGGGTCTCGGAGAAGTGCGTCGCCTGTTACCCGAGGATCGAGGGGAAGGACCCGCTGTCAGGTGGCGTGCCGATGGAGACCCGCTGCATGGCGGCCTGCGTGGGGAAGATCCGGTTGCAGGGCCTCGTGAAGATCAACGAGGACGGGAGCTGGGCCGAGGATCGCTCCCACCCGCTCTACTACCTGGTAAAGGTGGAGAAGGTCGCCCTACCGCTGTACCCCCAGTTCGGCACCGAGCCCAACGGCTACTACATCCCGCCTCGCTGGGTGCCCCGTCCCTATCTGCGCCAGATGTTCGGACCAGGCGTGGACGACGCCATCGCCAAATACCTTGCCCCACCGCGCGAAATGCTGGCGGTGCTGCAGCTCTTTCGCACGACGCAAAAGATGATCTTCCGCTATGCCATCGAAGAGGGGCCGAAGATCTTCGAAACCCAGATCAACGGCAAGCCCTGGGCGATGTACAACGACACCATCATCGGATTCGACAAGACGGGCAAGGAGGCTGTGCGGGTCACCGTCGAAGAGCCGGTCTATGAGCGACCCAAAGAACGGCCGAACTCCATCTGAGAGAGGTGAAGCCATGACACTCAAAAGCGCGGCGGAACACGCAGAGATCGATGTGGCATTACGTCGGAGCGACCTCTACCTGTGGCTCTCACGGGCATTCCGCTATCCGGACGCCGACCTTGTGGCGAGCCTCGACGAGCCCTCTCTCGCCTTCTTGGAGGAAGGGTTTGAGCGACTTTCAGAGGGGTCGAGGGAAGCCCTGCGCCCGGTCCTGACCACTCTTCGAGCGAGCGCGACCCGCCTTGACCTGGCCCATCTCCAGTCGGAGCACCCGAGGGTGTTTGGCCACATTGAATCATCTCCCTGCCCACCCTATGAGACCCGCTATGGAAGCCGCCACCTCTTCCAGCAAACGCAACAGCTCTCGGACATCGCCGGCTTTTACCGGGCCTTCGGCCTTGACGTCTCGGATGACGCCAAAGAACGGCCGGATCACCTTGCCGTCGAGCTGGAATTCCTCCACTTCCTCTGCTTCAAGGAGGCGTATGCTCTGGAGCATCACGGCCCTGAGCAGGCCGAGCTCTGTCGGGATGCAGAGGTGAAGTTCCTGCAAGACCACCTGCTTCCCTGGGCGCCCTCCTTCGCCAGACGCCTCCAGGATACAGCCGGGAGCGGGTTCTACAAGTCGCTAGGGATCCTGATGGTGACCTTCCTGTCAACAGAAGAAGCCCGGTTGGGATGCCATCCCGCAGACGAGGCCGCCCTTCAACCGATCGCCTTCCTCCCTGAGGGGTGTAGCTTTTCGTGCGGGCAGGGCGGGCAGAGTGTGGACGATATTATCAGCGAACGTTAGGGAGGGCCTTCAATGACAACAATGCGCCCACTATGCTTCACCCTTGCCGCGTTTGTGGCCCTTGCATGCAGCTTGGGTGCCCTCAGACTGTTGCCGGGCGAGGCCACAGCCCAGCCGAAGCCGGCCAAAGGCGATGTCGCCAGGGGCAAGGCGGTGTACGAGAAGAAATGCGCCGTCTGTCACGGGGTCGATGGGAGGGGAAATGGCCCGGCGGAGTTCGTCCTGTTCCCCAAACCTCGCGACTTCAGCAGAGGGATCTTCAAGATCCGCTCCACCACGACACTGCCAACCGACAACGACTTGCTGCGAACGATCACGCAGGGGATCCCGGGGACCTCGATGCCTTCATGGGGCACGCTCCCCGAAACCGACCGGCGGGACCTGGTGGCCTTCGTCGAGAGTCTTTCTCCGCGGTTCACCGAGGAGAAGGCCGGTTCGCAGGTCCAGATCCCGAAGCCGCCACCACCAAGCCAAGCGCTGCTGGCCCTTGGGAAAGAGTACTACAAGGAGGCCGGCTGTTTTGACTGCCACGGCACGACCGGCAGGGGAGATGGCCCGGCTGCCGGGACGCTGAAAGATGAGTGGGGCTATCCGATCGTCCCTTACGACTTTACGATACCCGGACGGATGAAAGGGGGCTCGAAGCTCGAGGATATCTACCGGACGCTCACCGCCGGAATCGGCGGAACCCCGATGCCCTCTTACGCCGACTCTCTCGGCGAGCGGGAGCGATGGGCGCTCGGTTACCACGTGCTGTCCCTCGCGGGCAAGCCGGCCCCTGCACAGGCTGCTCAAGAGATGACGACCATCCTCTCCCGCTTCGTGACTGGGCTCCTGCCGACCGACCCTACTGCCGCTCTCTGGCAGCAGGCAAAAGCGCTAGCGATTCAGACGCGAACCCTGTGGCTGCGCCCGAACGAGACCGGACCGGTCCGAGTCGCTTCATTTCATAACGGGAAGGAGATCGGCTTCCTCCTCGAATGGGACGATCCGATCGCGAATCAAGAGGTGCTTCGCCATGAAGATTTCCGTGACGCAGCAGCCGTGCAGTTCCCATTGTCGGCCGGAGAGCCCTCCTACGTCATGGGGGAGCAGAAAGGTCCGGTGAACATCTGGCACTGGAAGGCCGATTGGGAGGCTGACCTCGCCCGGTTCCGCGATATCCAGGATCGCTATCCCAACATGGCCTGGGATGTGTACCCCTTCTTACGGGGCACTCCCCAGGGCGATCGAAGCCAGGTACGTGTGGCCACCGCCTCTCACGAGCCGACCTATTTGGCCGGATGGGGAGCGGGAAATCTCTTCTCCACCCCCTCACGTCTGACGCCGATTGAGAATCTAAACGCCATCGGACTCGGTACCCTGACGTCACAGGCACCCGAGCACCAAACCGTCAAAGGCCATGGGATCTGGACAGACGGCAGATGGCGCGTGGTCATGGTGCGGGCGCTTCGAACCGGGAACGAGCAGGACACCCAGTTCGAGGCCGGCGCCACCGTGCCGATCGCCTTCGCAGTCTGGGACGGCGCGCAAGGAGATAGGGACGGTCGGAAGGCGGTCACTGTCTGGCAACACCTGAAGCTAGAGAAAGGCCGATGACCCGGCAGGGAGATAAGGAAATATCGATGAAGGTGCCAAGTAACAAGATCGTGACCGTCGATGTCCGCGAGGATATTCGTCTGGGCAGGGAGCCGTTCGACAAGATCATGGCAGCCGTCGGTCAGCTTGAACCTGGTGAGACGCTGCTCCTGATCAACAGCTTCGAGCCGCTGCCGCTCTACCGCGTGATGGCGCAGAACGGATTCACGCACTTGACCGAGCGGACGGCTGATGGCGCCTGGAAGATCTATTTCCGACGAGGGGCAGGGCGTACCACCTGATCGCGCAACTGTGCATCAATCGCACCGGGCTTCTTGACGATGTATCGGGCGGGGCCCGATCGCTCGTCCGTCATTGCGAGGCCGATGTCGTCGGCCGTAGGGGCGCCGCTTGCCGCGCCCACGAAGGGCAGAGCAAGCCCTGGCCCTACCAAACCACCAATCCAGACGATCGTAAGATTGCCGCGTTGCGCTCGCAATGACAGGTCTCTACTTTCCCTTGACCTCCTCCTTCTTCAGGGCTGATCGACCGGCTTGCTCCAGTTCCGCGATCGATCCCTTGACCTTCTTCGCGTCATCCGAGTCCGCCGGCACCAGGGCGAGGAAGCGCTTCCAGACCTCGGTGGCGCCCTTCGCATCTCCTTTGTCCTTCAAGGCCTGTCCCTTGTCGAACAGAGCATGCTTGTAATTGGCGTTTAAAGCAAGGGCTCGATCGTACAGTCGAATGGCCTCGTCTACCTTGTTCTCCCGCATGAGGATATTGCCTAGGTGGGTCAGCGCCTCAACCTGGTGTGGATCCGTCATGAGGATCTGGTGGTACTTGTCCCACGCGGCCTGGATGTCACCGGCATCGAGCGCAGTATGGGCCGTCTTCAAGGCTGCATCGACCTCCGAGGGCGTCAGGCGGGCAGCAGGGGCGGTGGAGGTCGAAGGAGCAGTTGAGGGGGACGGCCGGACTAGCGGAACGACGGCGGAGGCCAGGTACCCGAGGAGAAAGCCAATGGCCAGTGCGGCGCTCAGGAAAAGGTAGAGGTGCACTCTGTCGATGGACGGTTTTTCCCTCGTTGTTTTTTCTGAGTTCACTTTGCTTGCCATCGCACGATCTGTGTCAACCTCCTTTACAAGAAAGCGTAATGGTTCTCGCTCAAACCGGCGACCCTGGCGTTGACCCGTATCGCTTGGAGTCGGTCTTTCTCATGTCTCCAGGGGCTGGGTGAACCTAGCGAAAGAGAGAGGCGACGGCCTGCTCCGCGGCCTTCTTGGCCTTCGCCAGGATCGCCTTCGCGAGCTCTGGATTGTGGACCCCTCCGGCCTTTGCCACCAACTCGATATCGTCCTTTGCCTTATCGAGCAGCTT
>JACQEV010000339.1 GCA_016200385.1 Candidatus Methylomirabilota bacterium | reverse complement strand
TTCTGCACCAGCGGAGCAGAGGCGAATGAGGCGGCCATCAAGCTGGCCCGCCGCTATGCCAAGGAACGGTGGAGCTCCGACCGCTACGAGATCGTCTGCATGCGGGAGTCATTCCACGGTAGGACGATGGCGACGGTGACCGCCACCGGCCAGCAGAAGTATCAATACGGCTTCGAGCCGCTACTGCCGGGCTTCAAACATATCCACTTCAATGACCTGAAGGCGGTTGAGCAGGCGATCGACTCGAGGACCTGTGCCGTGTTGGTGGAACCCATCCAGGGCGAGGGCGGGGTAAGGGTCCCGGACGACAATTACCTGCCTGGGCTCCGGCAACTCTGTACGGAACGGGAAGTCCTCCTGATGCTGGATGAGGTGCAGACCGGGATGGGTCGGACCGGGCGTCTCTTTGCCTACGAGCACTGGGGGATCGAGCCGGACATCATGACACTGGCCAAGGGTCTGGGCGGGGGCCTGCCGATCGGTGCCATGCTGGCGAAGGAGGCCGTCGCACAGGCATTTGTTCCAGGCAGCCATGCCTCGACCTTCGGGGGTAGCCCCTTCGTCACGGCTGTGGCCGGAGCGGTGCTGACCGCCATCCTCGATGAGCGGTTGCCTGAGCGGGCTGCAAAGATCGGCGCCTACTGCCTGACCCGTCTTCAGGAGTTGCCGCGGCGTCATCCCCTCGTGAAGGAGAGTCGCGGCAAAGGGCTGATTCTCGCGCTGGAGCTGACAGTGTCGGCCAAACCGATCGTCGATCTGTGCCTTCAGCGCGGCCTCCTGATCCTGACCGCGGGCGACCAGATCCTCCGTCTGGTGCCCCCACTGATCATCGGTGAGGCCGAGGTGGACGAGGCGCTCAACATCCTTGATCGGGTTCTGGGGGAACAGCCCCGATGACGAAGGATCTTCTGTCGATCGGGGATTTGACGCCGAATGAGATCGAGACCCTCCTTTCGCTGGCCGCCGACCTGAAGGAGCAGCAGCGGAAAGGGATTGCCCATCCTCTGCTGGCCGGCAAGAGCCTAGCCATGATTTTCGAAAAGCCGTCGCTGAGGACGCGCGTCACCTTCGAGGTCGGGATGAGCCAGTTGGGCGGCCGCGCCATCTATCTGGTGCCGGCCGACATCCGGCTCGGTGAACGAGAAGCGGTCAAGGATGCAGCCAAGAATCTCGAGCGATGGGTGGATGGGATCATGGCGCGGACATACAGCCACCAGACGCTGGAGGAGTTGGCCCGCCACGCCGCTGTTCCGGTCATCAATGGGTTGAGCGATCTGACACATCCATGCCAGGTTCTGGCGGACCTCTTCACACTTCGGGAGAAGTGCGGCCATCTCCAGGGCTTGAAGGTAGCCTACATCGGCGACGGGAACAACGTCTGTCACTCATGGCTGTACGCCGCGGCAAAGACCGGGATAGAGTTCACGGTGGCTTGTCCGAGGGGGTACGAACCCCACGCTGATGTGCTGACTTCTGCCCGGAGAGAGGCCGAAGCATCTGGCGGGCGAATCGCACTTAGCCATGATCCCAGGCTGGCGGCGGAGGGTGCGGATGTTCTCTACACCGATGTCTGGACCAGCATGGGCCAGGAGGCCGAGTCGGCGAAGAGAAGACGGGACTTCCAGGGGTTCCAGGTCGATGCGGCACTCGTCCGACTGGCCGCCCCTGATGTGTTGGTTATGCACTGCCTACCGGCACACCGGGGTGAAGAGATCACGGATGAGGTGCTCGACGGTCCTCATTCCGTTGTGTATGACGAGGCCGAGAACCGGCTCCATCTCCAAAAGGCGATCCTGGTGACCTTGCTGGGAAGTCAAGGGTCGTGAAGAGGACGATGAGATCTCACGTTGCGTCCCGAACCAGGGTGAAGGATGTGAAGAAGATCGTGCTGGCGTACTCCGGGGGCCTCGACACGTCGGTCATCCTTCGCTGGCTCATCGAGACCTATCGGGCCGAGGTGGTTGCCTTCTGCGCCGATCTGGGGCAAGGAGAAGAGCTGGATCCGGTTCGGGACAAGGCGCTGAAGACCGGCGCCAGCAGGGTTTACATCAAAGACCTGAAAGAGGAGTTCGTTCGAGACTTCGTGTTTCCCTGCCTGAAGGCGAACGCCGCCTACGAGGGACGGTACCTGCTCGGCACGTCGATGGCCCGGCCACTGATCGCGAAGCACCAGATGGCCGTGGTGAAGAAAGAGCGGGCGGACGCGGTGGCACACGGCGCAACAGGCAAAGGGAACGACCAAGTCCGCTTTGAGCTTTCGTACTACGCCATCGACCCTCACATCAGGGTCATCGCTCCATGGCGGGAGTGGAAGTTGCGATCGCGCTCGGATCTCATCGCCTACGCTAGGAGGCATGATATTCCGGTGCCGACCACGAGGGCACGGCCATACAGTACCGACCGGAACCTCTTTCACATCAGCTTCGAGGGCGGAGTTCTGGAAGACCCCTGGCAGGAGCCGCCAGCGGAGATGTTCGTCCTGAGCGTCTCGCCGGAAAAGGCGCCCGACCGGCCCGCATATCATGAGATTGAGTTCCGAGACGGCGTTCCCATCGCCGTGGACGGCAAACGCTTCTCCCCCGCGAGGCTGCTGGGGCTCTTGAACAGTGTTGGCGGCCGGCACGGGGTCGGGCGCGTCGATGTCGTCGAGAACCGCTATGTCGGGATGAAGTCGCGCGGCGTGTACGAGACCCCGGGCGGGACGATCTTGCACGTGGCCCACCGCGCCGTGGAATCGATCACCATGGATCGGGAGGTGATGCACCTGAGGGACGCGCTCACCCCGCGGTTCTCGGAGCTCGTCTACTACGGGTACTGGTTCTCCCCCGAGATGGAGCTGCTCCAGCGGACGATCGATGAGTCGCAGAAGGGGGTCACCGGAGTTGCGCGGGTCAAACTCTATAAGGGCGGTTGCGAGGTCGTTGGACGACAATCCGGGGTCTCGCTTTACGATCCGGCCTTCGCCACGTTCGAGGAAGATGAGGTGTACCGCCAGAAAGATGCCGAGGGGTTCATCCGACTGAACGCGCTGCGTCTCAGGATACGCGCCCTTCGATCCCTCGGCGGGGCTCGGGACAGGCTCCGCTCAGGGCAGGCCTTGAGAAGAGCGGCAGGGAAGCGCTCCGGCCGATGACGGCGATGCGAAAAAGCGGCAAGCCATGGGGCGGGCGGTTTGCGCAGGCAACCGATCCACAGGTTGAAGCCTATACTGCCTCGATTCAGTTCGATCGCCGCCTCTACAAATACGACATCCAGGGCAGTGTCGCGCATGCGCGCATGCTGGCCAAGTGCGGCCTCCTCGCGAAGGCGGAGGCCGACAAGATCGTGGCGGGGCTTCATGAGATCGGCGGCGAGATCGAGCGCGGAGAGTTCCGCTTCGACCCCTCATTTGAGGACATTCACATGGCGATCGAGAGCCGCCTGATCGAAAAAGTCGGGGAGGCCGGTGCGAAGCTCCACACCGGCCGGAGCCGGAACGACCAGGTCGCGCTCGATGTGCGCCTCTACCTGCGGGACGAGATACGACAGATTCGCCGTCTCGTGGCCGGCCTTGAGCGGGCCTTGATCGCTCAGGCCGAAGCCCACCTGGATCTGATCATGCCTGGCTATACGCACCTGCAGCGCGCCCAGCCGGTGCTCCTGGCCCACCATCTCATGGCCTACGTGGAGATGCTGGAGCGGGATCGCGCCCGGCTCAACGATGCGCTCGCCAGGGTCGATGTGCTCCCTCTCGGCTCTGGCGCCCTGGCCGGCGTCGGCTTGCCGATCGACCGGCGCTTCGTCGCGAGGGAGCTTCAGTTTCGGGCGCTGTCAGCTAACTCGCTGGATGCCGTCTCGGACCGCGACTTCGTCATCGAGCCGCTGGCTGCTTTCGCTCTCCTGATGGCGCACCTCTCCCGACTGGCAGAGGAGATCGTCCTGTGGGCGTCCGCGGAGTTCGGATTTATCGAACTGCCGGACGCCTTGGCTACCGGCTCCAGCATGATGCCGCAGAAGAAGAACCCGGACGTGGCGGAGCTTACCCGGGCGAAGACCGGGCGGGTGTTCGGAGCCCTGGTTGCCTTGCTCACGGCCGTCAAGGGGCTTCCACTGAGCTACAATCGCGATCTCCAGGAGGACAAGGAGCCGCTCTTCGACAGCGTGGAGACGGTCAAGGCAGCGCTCTCGGTCATGGCCTCGCTGGTCAGCGGGCTGGCGTTCTGTCGGGATCGTATGCAGCAGGCTGCGCGGGAGGGATTCTTGAATGCCACCGATATGGCCGATTACCTGGTGCGCAAGGGGATGCCATTCAGGCAGGCCCACGAGACCGTGGGCCGGATTGTGCGACGCTGTCTCGCCAAGCGATGCCGGATCGAGGAGCTATCCCTGAAGGAGCTACGGGCCGCCTCACCGCTTTTCGACAGAGATGTCTTTGCCTACGTCGCGCTTGAAGGGTGCATCGAGCGGCGCAAGGCCACTGGGGGGACGGCAACGGGAACGGTGAAAAAGGCGATCACGGCAGCCCGGACCAGGCTGGGGAGGCGATAGGGTGCGGACACGACAGATCGCGGCTCTTGCATTTCTCACGGTGTTCTTGCTGGTCGGCTGCGGCCGGAAGGGTCCCCCGGTGGTCCCGGTGTTGATCGAGCCGTCGCCGCCGGCCGATCTGACGGCCCAGGTTCGGCGTCAGGTCGTCGTGCTGACGTGGACCCGGCCGACCACCAACGTCGATGACACCGCCCTGAAGAGCCTGGCGGCGTTTCGGATCTCCCGCTCCCAGCAGTCACCCCAAGCCACCGCTTTGTCCGCAATCGCCACTGTCAAGGCCGACAAGCCGGAGAATGCCATTGTGTCGGGACACCGGTATGCCTTCACCGACAGCGGCGTCGTCGTGGGAGCCAAGTACGGTTACCAGATTGAGTCGGTGAATCGGCACGGGATCGTCGGCCCACCCTCGGAGGAAGCAACTGCCCTGGTGACCGTGGAGATCGCTGCCCCGTCCGACCTTAGGGCGGAGGCCGGCGAGCGGACGATCCGCCTCTCCTGGTCCGCGCCGACTCGGCGAGCCGACGGGAGCCCGATTGCCGAAATCCAAGGGTATAACATCTATCGGGGGACTACCCCAGGCCGATACGATTCCCGCCCCATCAATCGAGAACCAATCAGGGCCACGTGGTTCCAGGATAGCGATCTCGTGAACGATCGAACCTACTATTACATCGTGAAAGCGGTCGAAAATCAGGAACCGCCCTGGCAGGAGGGTCTCCAGTCATCAGAGGTGAGCGCCGACCCGGTTGATCTCACCCCTCCCGCTCCTCCGCAGGGGGTGCGGGCGGTCCCGGGGCCTGGCACGGTGGTCTCACTGAGCTGGGAGCCGAACCGCGAATCGGATCTCCTGGGTTATCTGGTCTATCGAAGCGACGGCCCGAACCGCCGCCCCCGCCGACTTGTCGAGACGCCGTTTACGGTACCCGCCCTCAACGACCGATCGGTTCAATCAGGCGGGCGTTACACCTATACCGTCACTGCGGTCGATGCCTCTTCTCGGCGAAATGAGAGCGCACCCTCCGCCGAAATCGAGGTCTCCGTTCCCTAGGCCGTCCAAACCCCGCCCGGTAACCCACGCGCGTTCAGCAGGCAACTCACATCTGGATTACACCGTCCCCGAAACCTCCGGTGCAGATTAGTGATGTCATAAGAGCGTTGGCTTCCTGCCCAGCGTGCGATAGGCTGGGCGCTCAGAAGAGATCGCACACACCCGCTGAGGGAGGAGGCCAAAGCCATGGTACACGTCGGCGTGGACTTGCACAAACGCGTGTCGCAGATTGCCGTGTTGAGCGCCAACGGGGAGTTGACGCAGCAT
>JACQEV010000338.1 GCA_016200385.1 Candidatus Methylomirabilota bacterium | reverse complement strand
GCCGATCTGCCTTCGGATCGGGATAGCGGTTGACCTCCACCTGCCCGAGAGAGTGGAGCAGATCTTGGCGAAGTCTCTCCGAGAGGGGGAATGGGCTCTCGTTCGCATCCAGCTTCACAAGATCGGGTCGTGGCTCCTCAGCCCGATACGCCGTGAGTCCCCGGACTTCAGCCTTGACGAGATCGAGAACGCGGGGCGGCTTCATGGTACGTGCGGGGTGCGGGGTGCGGGGTGCGGGGTGGGCTCCTCTCGCACCTCGCACTTCGGACCTCGCCCCTCGCGCCTTATCGTCGCCGCCCTTGCGTGAGCTTCGAGCCCTTCCAGCCGGGCCAACTCCACCATCGCTGGCTCGAGGGCCTCCAGCTTCTCCCTGCTGAAGGCGATCAGAGACGTCCGGCGTTGAAAATCGTCCACGGAAAGGGATGAGGCGAAGCGCGCCGTCCCGCTCGTCGGCAGGACATGATTCGGCCCAGCCACGTAGTCGCCCAACACTTCCGGGCTCGTCCCACCCATGAAGATGGCCCCGGCATGCTTGACTCGGGGCAGCAGCGCCCACGGATCCTTCACCATGAGCTCCAGATGTTCCGGCGCCAACTTGTTACCCAGATCGGCAGCCTCGTCCAGATCCTTCACGACGACGATCGCCCCATAAGCTTCAAGTGACGCCTCGGCAATTTGCCGCCTAGGCAACGTGGCCACTTGGCGTTTCACTTCGTCCAACATCTCTTCGGCCAGCCTTTGGGAGGGTGTGAGGAGCACGGCGCTGGAGAGAGGATCGTGCTCGGCCTGGGACAGGAGATCGGCGGCAGCCCAGGCCGCCCAGGCCTCCTCGTCAGCAATGATCAACAGCTCCGTAGGCCCGGCGATCAGATCAATCCCCACCTGTCCGAAGATCAAACGCTTGGCCGCTGCGACGTAAACATTCCCTGGCCCGACGATCTTATCCACCTTCAGGATCGAAGCGGTCCCATAGGCCATGGCGGCCACCGCCTGAACACCTCCCACCTTGTAGATCTCGCTGACACCGGCCAGGTCGGCGGCGACCAGAACCGCCGAAGCCACCCTGCCATCTCGGCGCACCGGCGTGCACATTACAATCTCCGGGACGCCGGCAATCGCGGCAGGGATCGCACACATGATCACCGTGGATGGGTAGGCCGCCGTGCCGCCGGGGACATAGATTCCCACCCGCTCGAGCGGGCGACAAAGCTGACCAACGATCGCCCCTTCTTCCTCCGAAAACCAGGACGCACGAAGTTGTCGAGAATGGAATGCCCTGATCCGGGACGCCGCCGTCTTCAGCGCTTCCAGGGACGCTGGCGCCAGAGCAGCATACGCGTCCCTGATCTCCTGGGGCGCCACCCTCACCGAGCCCGGATCGAGGCGAACGCCATCGAACCGCTCCGCCTGCTCGAAGAGGGCTGCGTCGCCACGCGTCCTGACGCTCTCCAGAATGGCGCGAGCGGACTGCTCGACCTCGGCAGGCATGCTACCCTGTCGCCCCCTGAGGCGCGAAAAGAAGGCCTCGCACTCGCGTGACCCCGCCGTCAGCAGCTTCATCCGCGCGCCCCTCCCAGACGCCGTTCTCCCTGCTTCCGGATCTGCTCGATCAGCGCCTGGACCCTGAGGTACTTCGTCTTCAGGCTTGCGCGATTGACGATGAGCCGCGCCGTGGCTCTGGCGATCTCCTCAACCTCAACCAGCCCGTTCTCCTTCAGGGTCTGGCCGGTCGCCACTAGGTCAACGATCCGTTCCGCAAGCCCCACAAGCGGGGCAAGTTCGAGAGAACCGGTCAACTTGATGATCTCCGCCTGGATGCCCTTACGGCTGAAGAACTGCTCGGCGAGGTTCGGATACTTGGTGGCGACCCTCAAGTACGACCAGGAACGAGGGTCGTCCTTCTCGTGCAATGCGGCCGGCTCGGCCACAACCAGCCGGCAGCCGCCGAAGCCGAGATCGAGGGGTTCGTAGACATCCCGGTGCTGCTCGAGAAGCTGGTCCTTCCCCACGATCCCCATGTCGGCAGCCCCGTGCTCGACGTAGGTCGGGATGTCGGCAGGCCTCAGCGTGAGGAACCGAAGGTGTCGATCCTGGTCTTCACAGATCAAGCGGCGTGAATCGGAGAACGCTCTCACGCAGGAGATCCCCATCCCCTCAAACAGTTGAAGGGCGTCGATCAGGAGCCGGCCCTTCGGGAGCGCGATGGCGATCAGCTCATTCTTCGCAGCTTCCATGTTCCAAGTTCCGGGTCTAGGGTTTCGGGTTTCAAGTTTCTCCTTTCGGGTCCCAACTCGAAACTCTGGACCCAAAACTCAAAACTCTCTTCTATTCCGGCACCCGTTCGATGTTGGCGCCCAGACCGAGGAGCTTCTGCTCAAGCGAATCATATCCCCGATCAAGATGGTAGACCCGCGAGAGCGTCGTGACCCCATCGGCGGCTAATCCCGCCAGAACCAGCGAGGCGCTCGCACGAAGGTCGGTGGCCATCACCGGCGCGCCCGAGAGCCTCGGGACCCCATTCACGAAAGCGGCAGCCCCAATGACCTTGATGTCGGCGCCCATTCTCAACAGCTCGTTCACATGCATGAACCGATTCTCAAAGACCGTTTCGGTGATGACGCTTGTCCCTTCAGCGGTGGCCATGAGAGCCATTATCTGCGCCTGCATATCGGTGGCAAAACCGGGGTACGGATGCGTCTTGATGTTGACCCCACGCACCGGCCCGTCCGCCAAGACGTGCAGGCTTCGATCTCCCTCCTCTACACCGACGCCAGCCTCTTGCAGTTTGCCGGTAATGGCTTCCAGGTGCCGCGGAAGGCAGCGGTTGATTGTCACATCGCCGCCGGTGATGGCGGCTGCGACCATGAAGGTTCCGGCCTCGATTCTGTCCGGGATCACCTCGTGCTCTGCCCCTCGCAGGCTATCGACACCCTCGATGCTGATCGTCGGGGTCCCGGCGCCCTCGACCCTCGCGCCCATGTGATTCAGGAGCGTGGCCAGATCAGCCACCTCGGGCTCGCACGCCGCATGTTCCAGCACGGTGACCCCGTCTG